>CACZRH010000149.1 GCA_902783455.1 uncultured Lachnospiraceae bacterium
AATACAATATGAAGACGAGGATCTTCTGGTAGTATATAAGCCTGCGGGGCTTGCCGTGCAGACGAAAAAATTTGCGGAGGAAGACCTGGAGAGTCTTCTCAGAAAGCAGACAAAGACTGCATATCTTGCACCGATTACAAGGCTTGATCAGCCGGTGGAAGGACTGGTGTTGTTTGCAAAAACAAAGGAAGCAGCCGCAAAACTTTCAAAGCAGTTAAATGATCATTCCATGAAGAAGATTTACCGGGCAACTGTATACGGAAGCTTCGGGGAGAATGCCAAAGGAAGTCTTTCGGACCGCCTTTATAAGGATGGAAGGACGAATACTTCAAAAGTGGTACTGCCGGGAGACCGGGATTATGCCATGGGGAAGGATTCTTCTCTGAATTATGAAGAGATATCACCGGGCGAGCTTCAGATTGAGCTGCTGACCGGACGACATCATCAGATTCGTGTCCAGCTTGCAAATGCAGGCCATCCGATTCTCGGAGATTATAAGTACGGGTCTGAGCAGTCGCGGGAAGAATCGTCGAAACGCGGTATCAAGAGATTGATGCTGACGGCCGTCCGGATGGAGTTTAAGCATCCTAAGACAGGGGAAAAAATCCGGGTTTCCGTTACGGGTCACCGGACAAACTGAGAAGCTGAATAGTAAAGTAAAATAATAAAGCGAATAAAGTTGAACAATAAAGGGGAATAAAAAGCGGAATAAGGAAGCCGAACAATAAAGCGGAATAATAAAGTTCCCCGTGAAGTTTACTAAGAAAGGAATAGAACATGCCAAGTGAAATCAGAGATTTAAGTTTAGCGCCGGGTGGCGAGCAAAAGATTGAATGGGTGAAGCGTCACTGTGATCTTCTTCGTACCCTTCAGGAGGAATTCAGTCAAACGAAGCCTTTTGCGGGAAAGAAAATTGCATTAAGCGTTCATTTGGAAGCAAAGACCGCATTTTTATGCCTGACTCTGGCAGCAGGCGGGGCCGAGATGTATGTGACCGGTTCCAATCCGCTTTCCACACAGGATGATGTTGCGGCAGCGCTGGTTAAGGCGGGACTGGAGGTTCACGCATGGTATGGTGCAACCGAGGAGGAATATATGCATCATATCGAAGAAGTTTTAAAAATCGGTCCGGATATCATTATCGATGACGGCGGTGATCTGGTTCACATGATGCATACGAAATACCGTGACCTGATTCCGAAGGTAATCGGCGGATGTGAAGAAACCACAACGGGTATTTTAAGACTTGAGGCAATGGACAAAGCCGGTGAGCTTATGTTCCCGATGGTGAAGGTAAATAATGCTGACTGCAAGCATTTCTTTGATAACCGTTACGGTACCGGTCAGTCCGTATGGGACGGCATCAACCGGACCACGAACCTGATTGTGGCAGGAAAAATCGTAGTTGTAGCAGGTTACGGCTGGTGCGGCAAGGGAACCGCAATGCGTGCAAAGGGACTGGGTGCAAGAGTTGTGGTTACGGAAGTGGATCCGGTAAAGGCAATCGAGGCGGTTATGGACGGCTTTGATGTGATGCCGATGAAGGAAGCAGCAAAAATCGGCGATTTCTTTATTACTGTCACAGGATGCAATAAGGTTATTGACGAGGAAGATTTTGCGGTAATGAAGGACGGTGCGATTTGCTGTAACGCCGGTCATTTTGACTGCGAAGTGGATGTGGCTTATCTTCGAAGAGCAGCAACCGAAATTGTTGAGATGAGAAAGAATATTATGGGATATCATCTGCCCGACGGTAAATGGGTTTATGTTCTGGCGGAAGGCAGACTGGTCAATCTTGCGGCAGGTGACGGACATCCGGCGGAAATCATGGATATGAGTTTTGCGATTCAGGCGCTGTCTGCGAAATATCTGGTTGACCATGCGGGCGAAATAAACGTGAAGCTTCTCGATGTTCCGAAGGAAGTGGATCGGGATGTGGCTCGAAGAAAATTAAATTTCCTCGGAAAAGAAATTGATGTTCTGACGGACGAGCAAATTGCGTATCTCGGCAGCGCGGAAGCATAATTGCTGAATTTTTTGCGGCGGAAACGGATTGTTTCCGCCTTTTTTCATATATTAAATTTATTTCTATTTTGTTGGACATCCGTTGGACAACAAGGGGTATAGTGGGTATCGTAAGATGAAAGACCGCCCTGTTTGGGAAACTTAGATTTACAGGAAATATCGCAGGGCAGAGATTTTTTGGAGGTGTTAATATGCCGAAGAATGAAGAAATTAAAAAAAATAATGAGCAGATCAGCGCACTGATTTATCAGAGACTGAAAGAGACGGAAGAGGAAAGAAAGAAGCTCTTTACCAACTCGGACGGAAAAAAGCGTACGTTGAACGATTTGACGGAGGCGGAAAGAATCCGGGCTGCGAAGCTTTATGAGTTTATCTTCGGTATGCTCACGAAACGTGATGAATACAGACTTTATAAGGAAGTCCATCCGGAAGTAAGACCGACAGATTTTATTTTTGTGAATAATGTAGCGTTTACGCAAATTATAGAGGAAGATCAGGAAATCCAGCAGGCAATTAAAGAGGGCAAGGTGGAGCCGGTCCAGAAGTTTGTCAACGTCATGGATGAAGGCGGATTTATGGGAGCAAAAATCATCGAAAAGGTGACAGAGACTGCGGCTGATGTGATTTCATTTACGACCCTTAAAGTTGCCGAGGCCTCCGGTGAAATCTTAAAAGACGGGGTTATGCTCGTTGCCGAGGCATTGGAAAAGGATTTGGAAAATCTGAATGAAGGAAATCCGGAGGATCAATTCGAAGGTTCCGAATTTGATGAAGAACCCATTGAAAATATCAACAAGGAAATAGAAAATACCGGGGAAAACGGTGAAGAGATAAATGAGAATAAAGAAAATACCGGTGAAGAGAAAAATACCGGAGAAGAAATAAATGAAAATAATCTTGAAATAAATACCGATATCGAACGGATTCCCGTGCCGGAGATGGAGAAGATCAAGGAATATCTTGTTCCCAAGGATAAGAAGGGAAAGCCGATTGTAGATAACAATGAAAATTTGCCCATTTCCGACAGAGTTATTATGGAATTCGATAAATACGGGCAGAAATTTTATGAAGAGGAAAAAGTATTTAATGATTCCTTAAAGGAAATCCGAAAGACACTTGTTAAGGAGAAGCCCCGTAAAGATAAAAATGACGTGTTAATGCCTCCTTCGGAGAATTACAAAGAGGCAAAAAGACAGTGGGAAGAGGCGATTGATGCAAGGCTTTACAAGCTTGCGGACAGTTACCGCATGAAGGAGATTACGGGATACTATCTTACCAAGCGTGCCGAACAGTTAAATGCTTTAAAGAATTTCAAGGGAGCGGATATTCCCGAGATTCCCAAAACGCCGTCCCTGTATGAGAAAAAGATTGAAAAACCCGGTGAGGAGGACGTAAATTCAGGTTCCGAATCCGAAGAGGAATTAAAAGACCTTCTTACGGCCCGCTTAAGCGGAACACTCTGGAAGGATCATATAAAGGATTTGCCTACGTTTGTGGAATGGAAGCTGAATCAGGATCCGGATATTGCATTAGAGGAATTTACCAGAGAGGATTGGGAGATTCTTTATCAAAATGAATGCCGCAGACAGATGGAAAAGAATCCTCCCGCACTTCCGGAAGGCGTGGTAATGCCGGAAGAAATGACGCAGGAAGAAAAGGATAAAATGCTTTTCCATGAGATGAACGAAAATGCCGGCCAGATTGTTGTGGATGATATTATGAATGATCCGAGTATTCCGGCACGGCAAAAGACCGGCGTAAAAGGAAACATAAACATCGGAAACCAGCTTCTTTTGTATGATGCAATCGAAAAATTAAAGAAAAATCTGATTGATTATATTCCGACGATTGTTGAAGCAGAGGAAAATCCGGAGGAAGCAAACAGGAAATACGGAGATAAAAAAGAAAAGGATCAGGATGCCAGCGCAATTGTGGAGATGATGGAAAACACGCTGGTAAAAGTTACCGCACCGTCAATCGGTTTTGCACTTATTGAAAAAAATGACCAAAGGGTTCCGGGCGGATTATACTTTTGGGGATTTATCAAGAAGCTGGAGAAGGAACCGGCATTTGAAAAAGTCGTAAAACCGCTGATTCGGGAAATCGCCAAAGAATATAAAGAAGAAAAACAGAAAAATCCCGATATAAAGGTACAGGATCTGCCGAAGTTTAAGAGATTTATCGAAATGCAGACGGATGGTTCCATTGTCAGCGCATTCGGATTACAGGTAAAAATCGACAAAGCGAAAAAGAAGGCGGCCGATGCCAAAGCTGCTAAAAAAACCGCTCAAAGCAGTGCCGTGAAACATGCGTTAAACCAGTTAAACGTTCCGGCAGCCGAAAAGAAAGAAATTCCGAAGGAAGAAAAACCGGAGAAGGAAATCCAAAACGGAGAACAAAAACCTGAGGGAACAGTGCCTCCGGTAATTGGTAAGGAACCGTCGAAGGGACCTGTGAAGGGGTTTTAAGCAGCAGGAATACTACATTATGTGTGTGTATATAAGAAAAATGGGGGCCGTAAATAAAAAACGGCTCCCATTTGTTTGACGAATACAGTTTACTGTGGTAGTATGGTAGTGCTTTATCGCGCAAAAGTAACGCCGCAGTTTTCCCGCTATTCGGGAAGCGTGAAGGCTGAGATTTTTTAGGAGGATGAAATGAAAAAGTTTATAGCAATCGGACTTACGGTTTTGACATTGGCAATGCTCCTTACCGGATGCAATACCAAAAAAGGAGACAAGGTTTTCAAACACGGATTTGACCTGGACTATCCGCCTTATTCCTACATTGACGATAACGGCGAGGTTGGCGGATTTGACGTAGAACTTTGCAAGGCAGTATGCGAATATAACGGATGGACCTATGAAGCAGTTCCTTTTAACTGGGATGCAAAGGATGCGGAATTAAACGCAGGAAACTGTGACTGCATCTGGTCCGGATTCACAAGAAACGGACGTGAAGATGATTATACCTGGAGTATGAGCTACTCCGACAACACCCAGATGATTATGGTTCCCGACGGATCCGATATCGTTACTCTGGAAGATCTGGCAGGAAAGAAAGTCGGCGTACAGACCGCTACCAGCGCATATGATCTGCTTCAGGATTCCGAAGAGGGACAGGGCGAGCTTTGCGCAACCTTCGATTCCCTGGAAATCTATGATACTTACACCATCGCATTCAATGATCTTCAGGCAGGCGGTATCGATGCAATCGCAATCGACGTAACCTCCGGTAACTTCTTAATGAGCTCCAATGCAGGATATCACTTCCTTGACGAAGTACTCGGCAGCGAGCAGTATGCAATCGGTTTCCGCAAGGGCGATACCGAGCTTTGCGAACAGGTAAATACAGCACTTCAGGCACTTGTTGACAACGGAACCTATGATGCAATCGGACAGAAATATCCGGACATCTATGAATTCCTTTGCTTAAAGCCTGCAGATGCACAGTAAGATAAAATGATGGAAACAGGGGACTGACCCCTTTTAAGAAATTCAAAACGAATAGGGAGGAGCGAATCCTCCCTATTTTTGCACAGGAAGATTCCGAAATCGAAGTAAGGATAGATCAGAAGGAGTTTTGAAATGACATTTGGCACAATGCTGACCACAATGGCAGAAGGTATGCTAAAAACCATATTGCTGTTTGTTCTGACGCTGGTGGGATCACTGCCGCTCGGAATGCTTGTGGTATTTTTGAAAAAATCGAAGTTTAAGCCGGTTGCATGGTTAACCGATATTTATATTGCCATCATGCGCGGAACACCGCTGATGCTTCAGCTGCTGGTATGGTACTTCGGTCCGTATTATCTGTTCGGAATGAGTATTCGAGGATATAAATTTCCGGCTCTCTTAATCGGTTTTATTATGAACTACGCCGCATATTTTGCGGAAATATACCGTAGCGGTATCGACTCGATGCCGGTCGGGCAGTATGAAGCGGCGGAAATTCTCGGATATACCAAACTCCAGACCTTTATGCGAATTATTCTGCCGCAGGTAATCAAGCGTATTCTTCCTTCCGTGACAAACGAGGTAATCACGCTGGTTAAGGATACGTCCTTAGCATCGGCGCTTGCTTACGCCGAGGTATTTTCGCTTGCCAAGCAGATCTCCGCATCGCAGACCTCCTTCCTTCCTTTTGTAATCGCAGGCGTGTTCTATTTTGTAGCAAATTATGTTGTTGCCTGGATTATGAACCGGATTGAAAAATCGATGCAGTACTATAAATAAACCGGCGGAAAACATGGAATAATTTCAAAGTGAAATAAAATATTTGTAAAGAAACCTTATAGAAGAACAGGGAAAGGTTTTCAGATGAGCGAAATGACAGAGAAAGAAATGAATACGGAAAACTCGACGGAGCAAAGCCTTACCGGAAGAGAAGTATTAAAAATGACCGGAATTAAGAAGCAGTTCGGCGACCTCGAGGTGCTGAAAAACATTAATTTATGTGTTCGGCACGGTGAGGTGGTCAGCATCATCGGCCCTTCCGGAAGCGGAAAATCGACACTGCTTCGCTGCGCGACTTTTCTTGAAAAAATAGATGGCGGAGAGATTATTTATCTGGATAAAAAAGCAGCCACGACAAGTCATTCCGGAAAGGTATTCTATACCGGAAAAGCGGAAATGAAGGAAATCAAGCAGTATTTCGGACTGGTTTTCCAGCAGTTTAATTTATTCCCGCACCATTCCGTATTAAAGAATATCATGGAGGCACCGGTCAGAGTGTTAAAGAGGGACCGTGCGGAAGTGGAGAAAGAAGCCAGAGCGCTTTTGGAGAAAATGGGTCTGGCAGATAAAGCGGACCAGTATCCCTGTAATTTATCCGGCGGGCAGCAGCAGCGTGTTGCAATTGCGCGTGCACTTGCCATGAAGCCGGAGGTACTGTTTTTCGATGAACCGACTTCGGCCCTGGATCCGGAACTTACGATCGAGGTATTAAAAATCATCCGCCAGCTTGCGGAAGAAAAAATGACAATGGTAATCGTGACGCATGAAATGTCCTTTGCTGCCAATGTCAGCAACCGTGTTATTTTCATGGACGGCGGTGTGATTGTGGAAGAGGGCGATCCGAAGGAGGTATTCGGTAATCCCAGTCAGGAGCGTACAAAGCAGTTTTTGAAGAGTTATAAAGAATAAGAGCTATACGTAGAATAATGATTTCATAAGAAAGACGAGGTAGAAAAATGGAAAACAACGTTTATTTTCATGTTACAAGTCCGAATCATTCGAAGGCAGTCATCGTAATCGGTAAGGAGAAATTTACGGTAAAGGCAAATACCGATCCGCTGATTGTAACCATGCCGGTCGGAAGGGTGAATCAGGTAAAAATCAAAGCCATCAAGGACTTCATTAACCGGGTTGGTGCAAACAAAACCTACGATAAAGAGATTTTCATTCCGAATGAAGATACGATTATGGATGTATTTATCAGTATCGGTAAGGCTGTTGTAACGATTGAAATAAAACCGAGACAGTAATTTTGGGGATGCACATTTCAGAGTATTGAATGCATCGGACCGGTAAGAATAAGGAGCCTGGGTGATTACGATGAAGACAGAGTATGTACTTATGAATCCCACGGGGAATCGAACGATTCTGGTCACAACTCCGGAGGAAAAAAAGGATTACCGAAAGGTGGCATCCGAACTGATGCAAAAAGAGCCCACTGCGGAGCAGGTGGGCTTTCTTGACGTTACGGAAAAAGGGATGTTTTGCCTGAATATGGCAGGCGGGGAATTCTGCGGGAATGCGACAATGTCGGCGGCCGCATGGCTTTGCATGAAGGGGCAGGCGGTAAGCCCGGTTTCCCTGAAGGTTTCCGGTGCCAAAGGTATACTGAAAGCCACTGTAAGCACCGGTTCGAACGGTGTGTATCGTGCGAGCGTAAAAATGCCCTCCCCGGCCCAATTCGGGGAAGTGAAGGTGGAGCTTGGCGGAGGGGAGATGATTCTTCCGGCTGTGATTTTTGACGGAATTACCCACATTCTGCTAAACGGAATTGGGATTGCCAAAAAACAGGCGGAAAAATTAATTCGCAAATGGAGCGATGAGTTCGATTTTCCCTGCCTCGGACTGATGTTTTATGATGCCACGAAGGGGAAGCTAAAACCGTTAGTCTATGTAAAAAATCCCGAAACACTGGTCTGGGAAAACTCCTGCGGAAGCGGCTCGGTGGCATTGGCTGCCTGGCTTTATCAAAAAGGGATTGTGAAGGATGCTTATGAATTTGCGGAGCCCGGAGGAAAGATTACCGTTCGAAGGAAGGGAAAAAGCTTTTATCTGGAGGGGCAGGTCAGCATGGAGAAAGAAGGCAGTACGGTGATTGATCCGGCTTCAAAGAAAGTCAAAAAGCCCAAAACGAAATCGGACGGGAAGATCCGTAAGGTGCTTGCAAGACTTGATGAGGAATACGGCACGGACTATCGCTGCTACTTAAATTATGAAACGCCCTGGCAGCTTTTGTTTGCCACGATCATGAGTGCGCAGTGTACGGACGAGCGCGTCAACATTGTTACGAAGGACCTTTATGTCAAATATAAAACGCTGGAAGATTTTGCAAATGCCGATTTAAAGGAACTGGAGCAGGATATTCATTCGACGGGATTCTATCATAATAAGGCAAAGAATATCATTGCCTGTGCGAAGGAACTGCTGGAAAAATACGACGGAGAGGTACCATCCGATTTAGAGAGTCTGACGGCGCTTCCGGGAGTCGGGCGAAAGACGGCAAACGTGATTCGCGGGAATATCTATCATATCGACAGTATTGTGGTGGATACGCATGTGAAGCGAATCAGCAAAAAACTTGGATTTACAGAAGAAGAGGATCCGGAGAAGGTGGAATTTGATTTAATGGAGAAGCTTCCGCGCGACCACTGGATTCTATACAATATTCATATCATTACACTCGGGCGGACAATCTGCAAGGCGCAGTCGCCGAAGTGTGAGGAGTGTTTCCTAAGGGATTTATGTCCGTCGGCAAAATAGCAGGAAGGCGAAATGAGAAAAGCGTTGACGAAGCATTGTGACAGCGGAAAGAGACGCGAAAATCGGCAAATGATAGTAAGCGAGTTGAAGGCAATCTGGAAGAAAACGGAAAGGAATCAGAAATGACGGCAGCTTTTTTGGGACTTGATCATCCATATGCAGCAGTGGTGATTGCCATAGTCTGTATCGCCCTGTTTTGCGTTACGGCGGTTATTTTTCTTCTGAAGGATTTCGATAAGAAAAAACAGGGGTGGTCCGGTCCGACGGAAGGAAAGAAAACCGGAAAGCGGGAGAGTAAAAAGCTGGCATGGGTGATTTATGAGTTGTATCCGGACTGCCCAAAGTGTTCTGCGGAAGCGAAACAGGGAGGCTTAATCTGTAAAAAATGCGGGAAGTCGCTCGTGAAATCCAGAAGGGTGATTGCGGACCGCAACAAGCAGCAATATAAACTGGACTCCAAGCGGCGGACAGAGGATGGAATGTATCCCATCGACTCGGTTCCGAACGGATTTCTTCATATGGAGATGATTCCGGAAGATGAATGGAGTAAGGCGCAGGGAAACCGCGCGGAGGAAGAGGATAAATGCATCTGACAACGGACGAATTGAAAAAAATATACTTCGGAGCATACGAATTTGCCGAAACGGAGGATGGCTTCCTGCAGGCATTTCAGTACAGTCTTCCGCAGAGGGAATACTTCCGGGGTGTGGAGCCTTACTGGTATGACCGCTGCATGGCGTCCACCGCAAAGACGATTGAAATGATTACTGCCGCGACGGAATTTTCGTTTGATTATAAAATCATCTGGCAGGGGTCATTGGATTCGATGGAACTTTTTGCCGATGGGGAATGCATGCAGGTGCATTATATTAAGGATTTGCCGGCGGAAGGGAGAATTTCTTTTCGGATTAGCGAGGGCAAAAATCGCCGAATCACCATCTATCTTCCAATCGACGCAACTATCGTAATCAGGGATTTTGCCTTAAATGCGCCGTATGAACTATTGCCTGAAAGAAAGAAAGTACTCTGGATGGGAGATTCCATCACGCAGGGATTCGGGCCGCTTCGTTCCTCCATGACATATGTAAGCGTTTCAAACCGGATTCTGGATTACGACATCATTAACCAGGGGATTGGCGGTTATATCTACGATGCGGGTTCCGTTATGAAGATGGGCGATTACACGCCGGATGAAATCATCGTCGCTCTCGGTACCAATCAGTATGATACGCGCTCGATGCGTCCGGTTGAAGAATTCTATGAGCGTCTTTTTGAAATATACGGAAATTCCATCCCGACAACCGTGATTACTCCGGTCTGGAGAGGCGATTTATTCAGTTCCGGTCAGAAGAAACGGTTCGCCGATTTTTGCGCGGGACTTCGGGAAATCTGTGAACGATATTCCAATATTACGATTGTGGATGGTTTAGAAATGATTCCGAATTCCTCCGTTTATTATGTGGACGGACTGCATCCAAACGAAAAAGGAGCAAAAATCTACGGCGAAAATTTTGCAAAAATGACACAAGGGGACGGGGACATTGTGTCAAAAATTGATTGAAGGTTAAAATGAGAAAAAAGGGCTTTTTAAAACAAATAATCCGCAGGGCAGGATGTATATTGCTTCTTCTTGCTGTACTGACATCGGGAATGACGGGGTGTGGGAGTAAAAATCGGATGGAAGAAGGGAATAATCCGGAAAAAGAAGTGATTGTTTTAAATCCCGATTCTGCACAAAGCAGCCTTCAAAATGGGGAAGAATTCGAACCGGGTGCGAACGGGCAGGATTCTGAAGATCAGGCGGGAGGAAGCATTCCGGGAAATTCAGTAGATGAAAAAGGCCATACAGGGGAAGAAATGCAGAATAACATAGAAGATGCACAGATAATAACAGAACTGAATTTGGGAGAACTCCCGGATTTTCTGAAAGAAAGCGACATTCCGGCGTATACGGAGACGGATGCGGAAAGCGGGACATTAACGCATGATATCATAAAAGATATGATAGCATCGTACGGTCGCAAAGAGGATTTGGAGCAAAGCGCGGAGTATCTGGAGAAGCTTAAAAGTGCGGATGCAGGCCAGGGAGCGCTTTGGGAAAATATAATGAAGTACTGGGATTTTGCAAATAACGATATGGAAGTGCATATCGATACGCTGCCTGACTCTCTTCCGAAGGACGATTCGCTTTGTCTTATGGTACTGGGATTTGAGTTAAACTATGACGGAAGCATGCAAAAGGAGTTAATTGGGCGTTTGGAGATGGCGATGGAATGCTCGAAGCAGTATCCAAATGCATATATTCTCTGCACCGGCGGTGGCAGTGCGCTTGGCAACCCGTCCGTGACGGAAGCTGATTTGATGGGGCAGTGGCTTTTGGAAAACGGTCTTGACAGCGACAGGCTGATTATCGAAAACAAATCCATGACCACAGCGGAAAATGCACTCAATTCCTATGCGATTTTACTGGACCGTTATCCACAGGTGAAATCGATTGCCGTTTTATCGAGCAGTTATCATATTGCCTGGGGAAGCCTTCTTTTGGAGTCGGCGTTGATGAAGGCGGCATATGAGCAGCAGACTCCGCCGCTGCATGTAATTTCCAACTGCGCCTACGATTGCTATAATGCCAAATATGCGGATACGGTTCGCTTTGAAACCGGCGGAATGATGCAGCTAATCGGAGAGGAGTACCTGGCACTTCAGTATTACTCCGGGCAGATCCGGTAAAAATATCAATTACTTGTAATGTACAGAAAAATCCACTATAATTCGAAATGTATGATTTTTCGTTGTTTATAACAGAGAGGAGACTCATCGCCATGATGAATTTTCACAGTAAAAAATCGAAACAGATTATTGCGGTTGTCATTATTGTTGTTCTGGTAATCGCAATGGTTGTGCCGACCATGGCATATATGTTCGGATAAATCCGTCCGGTATAAAAAGATGAAACAGTACGGAATCGTAATGGTCGGATATGCGGGCAGTTTCGGGGCCGGTTTAGTGGCGCAGAAAAAGGGAAAAGATTTAAAAGAAAGATTTCCCGCTTTTCTGATTCGAAATGCAATTCGTCAGGGACAGCAGTCGTACCGGGAAGCGACAATCGGACAGCTTTCGCAGTGGGAAGATGATTTTGGGATTGTCGGAATCGAGCCGGTATCGGAAGGCGGCGTATTCAAAGGCCTTTGGAATTTAGGAGAAGACTGCGGTGTCGGTTTTGAAGTATATTTGAAGGAAATCCCCATTACGCAGGAATGCGTGGAGGTCTGTAATTTTTTTGATATTAACCCGTATCAGCTCTACAGTGAGGGCGTGGTGCTTTTGATGGCTGCGGATGCTTACGGACTGGCAGAGCAGTTGAATGCCCAAAACATACCGGCGGCGGTAATCGGCAGAACGCATCCCGAGAAAAAACGCGTGATTATCAATGACGACGAGGAGCGGTTTTTGGAGCCGCGAAAAGGTGATTCGCTGGCGGAAATATGACACAATGTCCGGTCTTTGCTTCGATTGGCGAAAAAAATGACACACTATCCCCGTCACCAAGTGTCAAAAATAGCAAGAGGAAAACAGTATGAGAGAAAAAATTCTTACCATCATTGAAAAAAACAGCAAAATCGATTTAAAGGAGCTTGCGATTATCCTCGGCGAGGAAGAAATCGATGTGGCGAACGAGATTGCGGCGATGGAAGCGGATGGCGTGATTTGCGGATATCACACCCTGATTGACTGGGACAAGACCTCCATCGAAAAGGTCAGCGCGCTGATCGAGGTTCGCGTTACCCCGCAAAGAGGGCAGGGCTTTGACTCCATCGCGGAGAGAATTTATAAATATCCCGAGGTGAACAGCGTTTATCTGATGTCCGGCGGCTATGACCTTTTGGTTACGCTCGAGGGCAAGTCCTTAAAAGAGGTTTCCTCCTTTGTTTCGGATAAATTATCCACGCTGGAAACCGTTTTAAGCACCACCACACATTTTATTCTGAAGAAATACAAAGATCACGGCACCATCATGGCGAAGAAATACGAAGATACCCGCCTTAAGCTGACGCCGTAAAAACAGGAAATAACAGGAAAAGGAATTGCAGGCAATTATGCGTAACCCTTTAAGTGATAAAATTACAGAAGTGAAGCCTTCCGGAATCCGGAAATTTTTTGACATCGTAAGTGAGATGAAAGATGCCATCTCCCTCGGTGTGGGCGAACCCGATTTCGATACCCCGTGGCATATCCGCGACGAGGGTATTTATGCGTTGGAAAAGGGCAGAACCTTTTATACTTCCAATGCCGGACTGAAGGAACTTCGCGAGGAAATTCAGAAGTATATCGAAAAAAGGCAGGGCGTTTCTTATGATCCGATGAAGGAAATCATGGTAACGGTCGGCGGCTCGGAGGCAATTGATGTTGCGCTTCGCTGCATGCTGAATCCGGGCGATGAGGTCATCATTCCGGAACCGTGCTATGTATCCTACGTACCCTGCACCAAAATGGCGGACGGCGTTCCCGTCATCATCAATTTAAAAAATGAAAACCGTTTTCGTCTGACACCGGAGGAACTTCTTGAAGCGATAACGGAGAAGACAAAGGTATTGATTCTGGCATTCCCGAACAATCCGACCGGTGCCATTATGGAACGTGAAGATTTGGAAAAAATCGCTGAAATCATAATCGAAAAGGATTTGTACGTGATCTCCGATGAAATTTATTCGGAGCTGACATTTACCGGAGAGCATGTATCGATTGCGTCCCTTCCCGGAATGCGTGAGAGAACCATTATGATTAACGGATTTTCCAAGGCATTTGCGATGACGGGATGGAGACTCGGATATGCGTGCGGTCCGGAAGTGATTTTAAAACAGATGATTAAACTGCATCAGTTTGCAATCATGTGTGCGCCGACTACCAGCCAGTATGCGGCGGTGGAGGCTTTGAAAAACGGTGAAGAAGACGTAAATATGATGCGCGAAGCGTATAATCAGAGACGCCGCTATCTGCTTCATACCTTTGAAGAGATGGGACTGCCCTGCTTCGAGCCGGGTGGTGCGTTCTATGTTTTTCCCTGTATTAAGGAGTTTGGCATGACCAGCGAGGAGTTCGCGCTTCGATTTTTGGAAGAAGAGAAAGTGGCGGTTGTACCCGGAACCGCGTTCGGAGACTGCGGCGAAGGATTTCTTCGAATTTCCTATGCTTATTCCCTGGAAGATTTGAAAGTAGCAATCGGAAGACTCGCAAATTTTGTGGCGAGACTTCGAGAGAATCAATAACGACTTTATTCTTTCCAACTCAGACGGTGTAGCTCGCCGTTTAACTGCATATCAGCGAAACTGTTTTGCCGCAGTGCTTCGTATAGCACGATGGCAACTGAATTTGCAAGATTTAAAGACCTGATATCCTCCCGCATGGGAATACGGATACAGGTTTTTTCATAGTCTACGAGGATTTCCTCGGGAATTCCCCGGGATTCGTTTCCGAACATGATGTAGTCATCCGGGCCGAAGGAAACATCACAGTAATTCTGATGAGCCTTAGTGGTCGCCATGTAGAGCTTCGGGTTTGGATTCTTTTCCAGAAAATCTTCAAAATTTATGTATCTTCGAACATCCAGCTTTTCCCAGTAATCCATGCCGGCACGTTTGATTTCTTTTTCATCGAGGCGAAAGCCGAACGGTTCAATTAAATGAAGGACGCTGCCTGTTGCCACGCAGGTCCTTCCGATATTTCCCGTATTTAGTGCAATTCCCGGTTGATGAAGAACGATATTCATAGATGCTTCCTTAAATATTTTTCTTTTTTTAATTTGCAAACGAATCAGAAACGGATGCCAATCTGATTTGCCTGCAGGATTATTATTTTTGCTTACTCTTCCTCGTCGTCATCAAGGATCGGTCCGAAGAGATCTTCATTATCCTCGACCGGAAGAGTGAAGGTAAATTCACTGCCTTCTCCTTCGGTACTTGTTACGTTAATATTTTCGCCGTGTGCACGGATAATCTCACGGGTAATGGAAAGGCCGAGACCGGTTCCTTTCTTGTCTTTGCCACGGGATAAGTCTGTTTTATAGAAGCGGTCGAATACCTGCCCGATGCTTTCCTTCGGAATTCCGATACCGAAATCCTTTACGCTGACGAATACTTTATTGTGTTTTTCCGTTGTCGAGATGCGGATTTCCGAATCACGGTTGGAAAATTTGATGGCATTGTCGAGAAGGTTGTAAAGGACCTGCTGGATTTTTCCCATGTCCGCTTTGACGGGGAGATTGTCTCCGGTAAGAATCAGGTTTAAGGTAATCTTTTTCTCGCGGCAGGTTCCCTCGAAGGTGGCGGCCGTTTTGCGGATGACGTCATTGATGTCAAAAACGGTCAGATCAAGAATCAGACCTTCGGTGTTTAAGTTATTTAAGGTCAGAAGGTTGTTGGTAAGTTTAATCAGACGTTCCGATTCATTCACGAGGATGGTTAAATATTTTTCATGCATCTCGGGCGGAATCGTGCCGTCGAGCATGGCTTCCGAATAGCCCTTAATGGAAGTTAAGGGGGAACGGAAGTCGTGGGAGACATTTGCAACGAGCTTTTTCTGATTGTCCTCGCCCTTCGCAAGTTCGCTTGCCATGTAGGAAAGTGTTGCGGCAAGGTAGCCCATCTCGTCTGCGGAATCCACGGAAAGATCATAGTGAAGATTGCCCTCCGCGTATTGCTCCGTGGCGGTGGTGATTTTTTTCAACGGTTTGTAAACGACTTCGTTAAAGAAAATGAGAATGATTAACGAAAGCAGGAGAAAAAATCCAAGCAGAATGTAGGAAATGTTCAGCATTGAGTCCGTCAGCTTTTGCAGCTCCGACATCGGCTTGTGAATGAATACATAGCCCTGCACCTTGTAGCCGTTGGTAATCGGGGAGTAGACACTTAGGTAGTCTTCTTCGAAAAAATCAAAGAAGGTGCCGACGGAATAGAATTTTCCGGCATAGATCGTGGAGTCGAAATTTTCGACTACCAGAGGATTTTCGACATCAATCGGCGAGGAAGAGTCTAAGACAATCAGTCCGGAGGGGTTGATGATCCAGATATCCGCAGAAAGATAATCATCCAGAAAATCCAGCTGCTGCTTTACTGTATCGAGCGCGGCACGGTTCGTATAAAGGTCGGATGCATAGGTGGTTGCGATGCGGTTTGCCTCTTTATAGAGCGAGTCCGCTTCGTGCTGCACAATCTGATTGCGGATCATGGTCGCACCGAAGGTAGCAATCATAAACACCCCGAAGAATGCAAAAATCAGATATGCCAGTATGAACTTGAAGTAGAGTGCTTTCCGCATTCGCATATTGATTACTTCCTGTTAACTCTTTGCAGATTTGCGCATTACGTCCGGGCTGCTAAGAGTTCATTTCTTTATTAAAACGGAATCGGACTCGATTATCCGAAATTATTTGCCGGTCACTAAGAATTTATATCCGACGCCCCATACGGTGTCGATTCTCCAGTCGGGAGTATCCTTGATTTTTTCACGGATACGCTTGATGTGAACGTCAACGGTTCTGGTATCGCCCGTGTAATCATAGCCCCAGATCTGGTTTAAAAGCTGCTCTCTGGTGAATACCTGTCCGGGTGAGGAAGCTAAGAAAAATAGAAGCTCCAACTCCTTCGGCGGCATATCAACGCTCTTTCCGTTGTAGATTACGGAGTAGTTGCTAAGCGATACCGTGAGTCCCGGATATTCCACGGTGCGGTCACCGGGGGTTTCGGGCTGGGGTGCAGCCGCAGCCGGTTTGTAGCGGCGAAGAACCGCTTTGACACGGGCTACAAGCTCCTTGGAATCGAAGGGCTTTTGCATGTAATCATCCGCACCCATTTCAAGACCGAGCACCTTATCAAAAATCTCACCCTTGGCGGATAACATGATAATCGGTGTTGTTGTTTTGGAACGCACTTCGCGGCAGACGGTATATCCGTCAATGCCCGGAAGCATCAAATCCAGAAGAATCAAATTGGGCTCAAATGCAGGAACTGCTTCCAGAGCGGCTTCGCCGTCTCCGACAATCATGGTTTCATAGCATTCCTTGGTAAGATACAGGGAAATGAGTTCCGCGATGTTGTTGTCATCGTCCACGATTAAGATTTTTTGTTTGTTCATGTTTCTCCCCTTTTCCGGTTTTTGCAACCTTTTTCATTTTCTCTTTTTCTCTATTTTTTATTTCTATTTCTCTAATTTTGATTCTCTCACTTTTTTCCCGAAATATGCAAATATTTAATCGTTTATTTCAACAGTCTGTCTGATTGGAATTTTTACTTAAATTCTACAATCGTTACGCCGGCATCGCCTTCCCCGTATTCTCCCAAATGGAAGGATTTGACATAGGACAGTTTTCTCAAATGCCGCTGCACCGCATCCCGTAGGACCCCGGTTCCTTTTCCGTGTACCACGCGGACCGAATGCAGATGCGATAAATAGGCATCATCCAGATATTTATCGAGATTGGCAATGGCTTCATCCGCAGTCTGCCCAAGGAGATTGATTTCCGGAGAAATCGTCTTTGCCTTGGAGAAGGTTCCGGAATAATTGCCTCCCTTTTTGGAAGCGTATTTCGGAGATTTTTCCGCTTCCTCCACGGCCGGACGCACATCATTTAAATTCGTTTTTACCTGCATGATGCCGCAGGTTACAATCATATTTCCCTTTGCATCGGGAAGCGTGTGAACATAGCCCTTGCATTTCATGGAGATGATTTCCAGATAATCTCCTTTTTTGACATCCTTTGCCGTAAGCTGTTTTTCCTGCACTTTCTCGGAAGGCTTCGGGGCAAGGGAATTCTTGTGTATGTCGATTTTTTCCCGAAGATCGGCCCGGGTCTTTTCCATGGTACGGATGTCCCCGCCCTTATGATAGGAGCGGATGGCCGCATCGGCGGTATCCTTGGCTTCTTCGAGAATTTCCTTCGCCTCTTCGTTTGCGGCGCGTAAGATTTCCTCACGTTTTTTCGAAAGGGCTGAATTTTTCTCTTCGAGTTCGCGCTTCAGAGCTTCGATTCGTTCCCTGTCCGATTCCATCGCATTTCTGGCATCCTCCAGTTCCTGCCTGGAGCGGTCCAGATTGGAGAGCAGGTCTTCGAAGCTTTCCTGAGTTTCGGTTATTTCTGCCTTCGCATCCTCAATGATGTCAGCCGGGAGCCCAAGCTTTGATGAAATTGCGAACGCGTTGCTCTTTCCGGGAATACCAATTAAGAGCCGGTAGGTCGGAGACAGGGTCTCCACGTTAAACTCGCAGCTGGCATTTTCCGTAAGCGGATCGGAGAGGGCAAAGACCTTCAGTTCACTGTAATGCGTGGTAGCCATGGTCAGAACACCGCGGTCTTTTAAGGTGCGTAAAATCGCAATCGCCAAAGCGGCACCTTCCGTCGGATCGGTTCCTGCGCAGAGCTCATCAAACAGGCACAGACAGTTTTCGTCCGCGGATTTTAAAATCGATACAATGTTGGTCATATGCGCGGAGAACGTACTTAAGGACTGCTCGATGCTTTGCTCATCCCCGATGTCTGCGAAAATATCCCGGAAAATACAAAGCTTCGAGGACGAAGAGGCCGGAATATGCAGTCCCGACTGGCCCATCATGGCAAGCAGACCGGTGGTTTTTAGGGAAACCGTTTTTCCGCCGGTGTTCGGTCCGGTTACAATCAACAGGGTATAATCTTCACCGAGTTTAATATCAATCGGTACGACTTTCTTTGCATCGATAAAAGGGTGTCTCGCCTTGCGTATTTCGAGGATGCGATCCTTGATGTATTCGGGTTTGGCGGCATTCATCGAAAGGGCCAGAGAGGCTTTTGCAAAAATAAAATCGAGTTCACTGAGTACCTTGCAGTCAGCCGCGATGGGCGAAACATATTCTGCCGCTTCCGCACTGAGGCTTGCGAGAATCCGCTCGATTTCCTCTTTTTCAGAGGCTTCGAGCTCCTGTAATTTATTATTGTATTCCACGATTTGTGCCGGTTCGATAAAAAATGTGGAGCCGGCCTTGGACTGGTCATGAACCATTCCGTGGACGGTATTTTTGTATTCGGCTTTGACGGGGAGGCAGTAGCGGTTATTCCGCATCGTGATGACCGCGTCCTGCAAATAGGTGCGGAAGGTGGTATTTACCATCCTTGTCAGCTCGGTGTGGATTTTATCCCCGAAGGTCAGCTTTGCGCGGCGAATCCGTTTTAATTCCGCAGAGGCATCGTCCGCAACTTCTTCTTCGCTTATTAAGCAGCGGCGGATTTCCTTTTGCAGAGACGGAACGGGGGTCAGCGCGTCGAAATAGGAGGTAAGCGTATCGGAAGGGTCTTCCTCATGCTCCTTTTCTCCGAATTTCTTCACTCTCGCGCAGCATTCCAAAAGCTCCGCGATATGCAAAAGCTCTGCCTGCGAAAGCGAGGCACCAAGATTCAGTGCATTTAAGGAAAATGATAAATCGCGGTTTCCCTGAAAGGAAATTTTTCCGAGGCGGAGAATTCTTGCCACGGCGTCCGCGGTCTCATTTTGGGCACACTCCACTGAGGATATGTCGGCCATTGGTGTCAGGGAAGCGCATTTTTCTTTCCCCGGTGCGGAATGGGCCATATCCGTAAGTTTCTGAATCACTTTATCATATTCAAGAATGTGCAGTGCTTTCGTATTCATCCTGATAATCATAGCATAAAACGGGCAAAAAAGACAGTTTCATTTGACACTGTGCGGATTCGGCAGTTTCGGTTTCAAAGTTTGGTTTTAAAGTTCGGTTTTAAAGAACAGGAAAATATGATAAAATAATGCTGTTTCAAAAATGACACAACACCCCCGTCACCATGTGTCAAGTTACAAGGAGTTCCGAAAATGGAAAAAAAGCAGGAAACCGATGATTATTCCTTTATGCAGGAACAGATAAAGAAGCGCCCGATTAATAAGGGGCGTTTATTTAAACGAGCCTTTACAACCGGTGCGCTGGCGATTATGTTCGGTGTCATAGCGTCCCTGGTGTTTATTTTACTGGAACCGTTTCTGACAAAGCTGGTTTCCCCGAAAGAGGAAAAACCGACTATCTCCCTGCCGGATACCACTTTGCCGGAGGTGGCAAGTGAGGTGCTTCCCGGGGATATGATTCAGGAGCAGCAGGAGCTTGATGAAAAAGGAAAGCCGAGTGAGACGACTCCGCCCATTATTACAAATATCCAGAGGACGGATCTGGATATCGATGATTATCAGAAGCTTTACGGGAAGCTGTCGACATTGGCAGAGGATACAAAAAACAGCATGGTAACCGTCACCGGATATTCCTCCGATGTGGACTGGTTCAGTAACGTATATGAAAAAAAGAGCAGTGTATCCGGCATTATGGTCGCGGATAACGGGGAAAATCTATACATTGTCACCAATTATTCCTATCTGTCCCAGGCTACGGAAATCGAAGTCAGCTTTGCAAACGGTACCGTCTGGAATGCAGAAGTCGTTGCGTGGGATAAGGCAACCAATATCATGGTACTCAGCGTCCCGGTAAGCATCGCACCGCGTGACTCAGCCGGAGAGATTCCCTATGCGGCACTCGGAAACTCCAATGTCGGAATCCATTCCGGAGAAATGATTCTTGCAGTCGGGGATCCCATGGGTTATGCAGATTCCATCGGGTATGGAATCGTGACATCCACCGGCACCGCCATTAACACGCCGGATCATAATTACAGACTGATTACCACGGATATCTACGGAAGCCGCAGTGCGGAAGGATATTTAATCAATACCAAGGGACAGGTCATCGGTGTCATTAATCAAAGATATAATAATTCCGACCTTTCCAACCAAATTTCCGCAATCGGTATTTCGGAACTGAAACATTTAATCGAAGATTTGTCCAACGGAGTGGAGCGGCCGGCGCTCGGTGTTACGATGGCGGAGATTACGCAGCAGGCCATTGAAAACGGTATTCCGGAGGGTGCATTTGTCCGCAAGGTGGAGCTGGATTCCCCGGCCATGGAGGTCGGAATCGTAGCGGGTGACATTATTGTGGGACTGGACGGAAATAAAATCCGGTCCGCAGCGGAAATGGAGGAAAGCCTTCGTAAATACAAGCCGGACGATGAGATAGAACTGCAGATTATGCGATCCGTCGGGGATGCCTATAAGGAGATTGAAGTAAAGGTTACGCTTGGGGTAAGAAGCGAGTAAGAATTAAACGAAATACCATTTACAGCAAAAGCCACAGCGGTTTGGAAGGACCGGATTTGCTGTTGCTGATAAGAGAAAGGAAATTTCATGAAATACATTAAGGATATGCAGGAAGGCAATGCCATCCGTGATATTTATTACTGCAAACAAAAAAATGATGCCGTTACAAAGACCGGGAAGGATTACTGGAATGTAGTCCTGATGGATAAAACGGGCACGATTGATGCGAAGGTCTGGGATTTGAATTCGCCATCCGTCCTGGAATTTTCCGCCGGGGATTATGTCTATATTTACGGGGATGTGACAACCTTTAACGGAGCGATTCAGATTACCGTGAAGCAGAGCAGGATTGCGAAGGAAGGGGAATACAATCCGATGGAGTATTTTCCGGTTTCCTCGAAAAATATCGATGAAATGTGGCAGCAGCTTTTGGGTTATGTAGATTCCGTAAAGAATCCGCATTTAAATGCTTTACTGAAAAAGATTTTTGCAGAGGATGAGGAGCTTGCGGAAAAATTCCGCAAATCATCCGCGGCCAGATCCGTACATCATGCCTTTATCGGCGGTCTTTTGGAGCATACGCTTTCGGTTACGGAAAACTGCGAATTTATGGCAAAGAAGTATCCGGTCTTAAAAAGGGATTTGTTAATTACCGCGGCACTTTTGCACGATGTCGGAAAGACGAGGGAGTTTTCCCTGTTCCCCGAGAATAATTATACCGATGACGGGAATCTTCTCGGGCATATCGTAATGGGCGCACAGATGGTGGAAGCGGCAGCCGAAAAGATTCCGGGTTTCCCGCCGACGTTAAAATCCGAGCTTGAGCACTGCATCTTAGCGCATCACGGAAAACTGGAATTCGGTTCGCCGAAGGTACCGGCACTTGTCGAAGCGGTTGCATTGAATTTTGCGGATGATATGGATGCCAAGCTGGAGATTTTTACGGAGATTGCAGACCGTACTTACAATAAGGAATGGCAGGGATATAACAAACTGTTTGACAGCAATATCAGACTCACAAAAGGGGAGTAGTACTGTATAAATGACAGACAGGGATTTTCAGAAAAACGATATCGTTACAATTGAAATCACGGATATGGATGAAAAAGGGCAGGGCATCGGCAAAGCCGGAGGCTTTACCCTTTTTGTGAAGGACACGGTTCCGGGAGATGTGGCAGTTGTGAAGCTGATGAAGGTTAAGAAAAATTACGGCTTTGCAAAGCTTACCGAAATCATCACACCGTCGCCCGACCGGATTGCGCCGGCATGCCCGAAGGCAAAGGCCTGCGGCGGATGTCAGCTCCAGGAGATGAGTTATGAGGCGGAGTTAAGGTTTAAGGAAAATAAAGTGAAAAATAACCTGGTGCGTCTTGGCGGATTCCCGGAAGAATATATTGAAAAGATAAAAGAGCCGATTGTGGGGATGCAGGCACCTTCCTTACAGGATACGCAGACCGTACAGAATTTCGAAGCAGAGAAAAATTTTGCAGTCGAAGAAAAACATTCTTTGGCAGCAGGAGAATTCTACCCCTACCGGTATCGGAATAAAGCCCAGTATCCGATCGGACCGGATAAAGAAGGCAACCCTGTTGCAGGCTTCTATGCCGGACATACTCACGATATCATCGCGAATACGGATTGTCTGTTGGGCCGGGAAGTGAATCAAAAGATCCTTGAGATTGTGCTGGAATTTTTGAAAACGGAAAAAATCAGACCGTATGACGAAAGCACGAATAAGGGGCTGTTTCGGCATGTTTTAATCCGCGAAGGATTTCAAACGGGCGAGATTATGGTTTGCCTGATCATAAACGGAAAGTCTTTTCCGAAGGAGGAGCAGCTGTGCGAAAGGCTTACTTCGGAAATCCCGTCAATTGCAAGCATAATTCTTAACATGAACATGGAAAAAACCAATGTGATTATGGGAAATGTAACCAGGGTCCTTTGGGGAAAAGATACCATAACGGATTATCTGGGCGGGATTAAATTTGAGA
>CACZRH010000150.1 GCA_902783455.1 uncultured Lachnospiraceae bacterium
AATTGCGGATTGCGCTTCCTTTAAAGCTCTGCGTTCTGCTGCATCTTTCATTGCTTCCGGAAATGTTCCGAATCCCATGGCTCCCGGCGGTGGTCCTCCCGCTCCCATTGTCTGTGGCGGCAGATCGAATCCCTCTACTCCGGGTGGCGGTGCTCCAAGCGTGGAAATATCCGGCATATCCGGTTCTTCCCCGTCCCCGTCATTAATGACCTCTATTTCCGGAACAGCCGCTCCGAAATCCTGATTCTCCGGTCTTACACCAAGAGGCAGTGCTCCTTGAGAATGGATCTGAATCTTTAATCCGACACTTCGAAGAATCAGTTCACCGTTCATATCCGCACAACCGATTCCGATGACTCTTCCTCCGCTTCCGAACATTTCCACTTTCGAATGTTCGATATATACGCGGGTTCCTCCAAACAGACAGCCAATCATAATAACCCTCGGAGAATTCATTTCAATTAATACCTGTGCGGACAGAATCTCTATCTGGTTATCTCCCTTGGAAGCGGAACCGATACCGGTAATGCTCTTTCCACCGGCCTTGATTTCGAGGAACGCATTGGATACCCGAGTATTGCATTTGCCGGACGGTGTACCGATTGCGACACCGCTGACACAGTTATAATTAATGATAAAATGCGTCTCGGAAATATCCGCAAATACTTCCCCTGCAAAAGCACCGATTCCGACAAATGCGGTGGAATTCGACTGAATCCTGTTAGCACCGCCCTTTAAATGAAGTTTTACGCCGGGTCCCGGAAGATTTCCCCCGATTCCGACGGCTCTTTCACCGTTAACGTTAATATCCAGTTCGCCGGAAATATCCATAATTACGTTGCCGAACGTATGGAGCAGATCATTTCCGATTCCGAATGCCCCCTGACATTTTGTGGTAATATGAAGGTTTCCTTTTCCCTGCAGTTTTAAAAGGGAATTTCCCGGAATCCGGATACCGTTGGAATTGATATAATTATCCCCTTCCAGAATCAGGGTCAGTGTTGCATTTTCACCGATTTCAATTCCGACATCGGACTGATCGTTATCCAGAATCACGTTTCGGATGGTCAGTGTCGTATTCGTATTTTCTTTTATGCGAATCTTTACGGCAGCAGGGTATTCGTTATTACCGATTAGTGTTACATTTTGTCCGGAAAGCAGAATCTCCGTATATAATTCCAGTGCAATTCTGGTAAGGAGCATCTCGCGTTCCTTACTTACCACATAAAGCTTATTGAAATGCTTTTCATCCGCTTTCTGATTGCAATATTCGATTTCCCTGATCAAATGCTCGGGAAGACATTCCAATACTTCCATATTCGGCTTCGCAAGATAAAAACCCTGAATCAGATCCACACCGAGAGCAATGGAAGCTCTCAGTTCATCCGCCGTCTCAACCCCTTCCGCAAGGGCTAAGAAATGATTGTCATGCGCAAATTCAATGATATTTTTCACAAAATGCTGTTTTCTGGGATCCGAATGAAGATTCGTAATTAACAGCCTGTCTATCTTTACGCAGTTCGGTGTATAGCGAAGAAGTGCCGATGTATTCGAATATCCGCAGCCGTAATCATCGATTGCGATAGAGAATCCTTCCGACATGCTTCGTTCCGTCAGCATACGAATTTCATTGTCGTTCTGCTCCGTCTGCTCCGTTACTTCAATAAAGAGATTCTTAAAAATACCCGGATACATTTTCTTTAACTTTTCAAAATCCGCCTGATCAATCTGATAGCCCGGAATACTGTTGATAAAAATCTTCTTTCCTACAAACAACTCCGCCTTTTCACTGATATCCTTCAGTACATTAAAAAATGTCGCCCGTTCGATATCATATAAACGCTGCTTGATGGTCGCATATTTAATCATTGTAAGCGGTGAAATCGGATCTTTGGTATCCGTTCTCATCAAAGCCTCATAACCGAAAATGGATCCGTCGGAAGCTTTGATAATCGGCTGGTAAGCATAACGGAAACGATTATTGTCGATTACCTCCCGAATCTCATTCTCTTGCTTTAACTCATCCGGGTTCAGTTCCTCCGCACCCGCAATATAGGTACCGCGACGATTATTCTTTAGTAAGCGCTTATCCGAAAGTGCATCATCGATAATCTGAGACATATCGGTATCTTCATAGAAAATCGCCACACCGGTACTTGTATTGATATTCAGTGTATATTCCTTATCGGAAGAACGGTTGTATTCATCCACGTTTGCCTGCAGATGTTTTATAAATGAATCCACGGTCCGGCCGCCGTCCTCTTCCGTTGCACGAAGGAATACCATAAATTCATCGCTTCCGAGATGAGCACATAAATCATCCCGCAAAATAGTCTCTTTGATGATTTCCGCTACATCTATAATGGCGCAGTCTCCTTCATTATGTCCGTATATATCATTGATATTGGAAAGATGATCCAGATCGATGCAGACATAATTGAGCCGCTCCCCTCTTTCGATGCAGCTTTTCTTAATCTTTTCCAGTTCATAAATCAAACCGGAAACATTGAAAAGTCCCGTCATGGAATCACGAATCTGTGCGTTACGCAAATCCTCATTCATGCTCTTTAATTTCCGGTTATTTTTCTCAATTTCCTGATTTCTGCTAAAGAATGCCAACGAACGGCAAAGCGCTGAAAGGAAACGTCCCATCATCACCTGGACATCCGTAAACTTCGGAGAATCCGAAACCACAAACCCGTATGTTTCTCTTCTGACATTTGCAGGATATATGATTAAAGGCGCATCATTTCTTTTCTGACGCTCACATAACTCATGCAGATAATTCGTATCAAAAGCCCTGCCTTCCGCTTCTTCATCATACGATACATAAACATGGAATGCTTCTTCCGAATTCAAATCATCGGCGGCACCAGTGACCGCTTTTGCGAAGGAATCGCGAACACAGAAATAACTGTTCACCGGAAGAATGGAACGAAGTGTTTCCTTTACTTCATCCAAACTTCTGGTTTCCAGAATTCTTCCGAAGGAAAGACCCTGTTTCCTTTCCTGGGAAACAGCAAGATTTCTTTGCAAAAGAATATCACGAACCAAATCGTCCATGTTTTTTTCAGGCATTTTGCCACATCCACAGGATTCGGATAATCGCAGTTCCATCGGAACCTTTACGGTGCTGACAGAATCATCTCCCGCCAGGGATTTTTCAATCAATCCGATACAGCTTTCTGACATCTTTGTAAAGTTTCTGGTTCCGGAAGACAAATCCGGGATACCGGCACGTCTGTTGTGGATGGTATTAATTCCCGCAACCACAATATCCCCCGGAACGGAATATCCGAAATGACCGACTGCACCGGTAACACCGACCCCGATATTTGAAGAAGTACAGATTACCGCATCCGGCTTTTTTGCGCGGACCGCTTTCAGAACATTCTCAATATCAACACTGTACACGGTATTGGATTCACATACCCTGCTCTCGTCAAACGGAATATTTTCTTTTTTCAGGAAATTTTTATAGACTTGCAGATATTTTTCGTTTTTATTGGGATAACCGGTATCACCGGAATAAAGAATATCTTTTGCACCGTGTTTTGTCACAAGATGATTCAGAAGCTGCTCAAACGTGGCATCATCATCAAATACAACACAGTTTGCACCCGGCACTTCCAAATCCAGAATAATAAGAGGGATATTCATTTTTCGCATAATGGAAGCCTGTCTGGAGAGAATCTCCCGATTAAATCCGAACTCGCAGTCCACAACAACCGCACAGAAATCTTCCGGACTAAACATCTTAAAAAAGTCCATTTTCCATTCTTCGCCCTGAAGATACCAGGAAAATCCCGGCCAGATTGCTGCCACGCAATATCCCTTTTTTGTTGCACACGAAGTGAACTTCCGCAGCTTGCGAAGAGATGCGGTATCGATCAAATCAGCGGCAATATAACCGATTACCTTCTTGGACATAACTCCCCCTGTTTTCTGCCCTCGCGGTCTGATTATTTTTTATCCGGAAATGCAGTATATAAAAGAAAGGTGTTTTTAACACATGTATAAAAATATGTTACCAAATCCCGCATCAAAAAGCAACTACCCCCCCCCGAAAATTTTACAAAAAAATACATTTGAAGTCCTTGATTTATAAGGATTTTTCGAATGTATTTTACATTTCACGATTTCTTTAAAAAGATAGCAAAATATTGTACGTTTTTAATCATTTTTAACAATATATTACTTTATCATATTTATAGGACAAATTTTGCAGAATCATTTTTAAAGCCAGTAGGGATAATCCTCTATTTCAATAAACCCTTCCGCATCCTTTTCAATAAAGCAGGCTAAAAATGCATCCGCAAAACTGATTCCGGAAGTATAGAAAAAGAAAATCGGAATCCACATTCCTACAATACCGATTCCCAGATAAATCCAGGCTTTCTTTTTCTTTAAGGCAAAGAGATGACCGCCATATGCGCCGAGCAAAAAGCCCAGCCAGACGAACGCACCTTTTTTTACGCGTACCGGATTTTCATACGGCGTTTGATCTTCCAGAATAATCCCGATTCTTTTCTTCATTAAAATCACAAGAAAAATCGTAGCGCCAAGTGCGGCAAATGCAACAATGTAACCGATTACACTCCATACCGTCATGATCGTATTAAACAGTTTCATCTGCGGAGACGGCTCATAGGTGTATGTCAGCAGATCATACATATTTCCGGACTCCATCATATTCACAAGCTCCTGTTCCGCTCCGGGATCCAGAACTCCCGACCGGGTGACCACCTCGTTAATGATTGTTCTGCCTAAAATTCCCAGGGAAGACATCAGTGCCACAATCAGCACGATAATCAGAATCAGCCCCTGAATATGAAGAATCATAATATTTTTCTTACGACCCGAAGTTCCTTTCGGTAAAAAAATCTGCTTACTCATCCGCTTCCTCCATGATAAAAACTTTAGCCGACATATCCTGTACATATCGTACATTCTCATTATAACCGGTTCCGGAAAAATTCTGTTTCAGCGCAACACCGGCATTCATCAAAAGACTGCCGTATGCCAGATAATCTTCCTTTTCCGGCGGGAGTTTCATTCTTTTTGCGACGAAGTCCAAAAGCATCGAATCCTGCTTGATATGAACCGGCGCCACGGTATTGACCAAATCGCCGAAATCGCGGATGTCATATTTTAATTCCTTATTGGTAAAATGATAAAGCGTGTCTTCCTCAAGACCCTTCGGATAATAGGTAATATTCTGAGTATTCGGGAGAACCAGCTTTTTTAACATCATTCCGACAGCCCGCGTTCCGTAAGGAGATGCCATGGTCCATGTTAAAATATTACCATATCCTGTCGGATTATAAAGCACCGATGTCGCATCCCGTCCCGCATGCAAATCCGCTAAAGGTCCGAAGCCTCCACGGTAAAACATGCCGTGCTGCATCAAATCCCTGTAATGTTTATAAAGCGCAATTTCCGTTTTCACCTCATCAATCAGTTCCTTCGGAAAATCGTTAAAATTGCATTCATACCCGAGCGTTCCGAATCCCGCCACCGCAAACCTTGTCTTCATCGGAGTCCGTCTTAAGGTCTGATGATTCGGACTTGCGGATACATGTGCGCCCATACATTCAAGCGGATATCCGTAGCTATATCCCTGCTGGATCTCCGCCCTGCAGATCGGATCCGTATCATCCGATGCCCAAATCTGCGGAAAATAACAAAGAATCCCGAGGTCGAAACGATTTCCACCTGAAGCACATCCTTCAAATAAGATATTCGGAAATTTCTTCGTCAGGGTATCCATAATCTCATAAAGTCCGAGAACATAGCGATGGAAAACCTCTCCCTGCCGTTCCGCAAAATCATCGAAGAATGATTGTTCTATATCTGATTGTTCT
>CACZRH010000151.1 GCA_902783455.1 uncultured Lachnospiraceae bacterium
AGCAAAGTGCTCCGTTATGCTCTACCAGACCGGTATAATTTTCCTGCCAGCAGCCGTTAATCAGATAATACTTCTTTCCTTCAAAAGAAATCAGTCCGTTTGCGCTACTCACAACACCGCCGTCTTTATGATAGTAGGTCTTTCCATCGGAAGCCTTTACCATACGCTCATTCCAAACCGTTACTTTGACAGTCTTTGATACACCGTTCTCGGAAACTGTCAGATTTGCATTGCCTTCTCCTACTGCAGTAATTTTATTTCCTGAAATGGTTATTACATTCGGATTATCCGTTGTCCAATCAGGCGAGGATACAATGAATTTAGGTGACGGGATCCAATAACTGCTGGAACTAAACGTATAAAAAACTTCCGGCAAATCCATTGTGGAATGGATTTCCAATTCCGTATCATCAATTGCAGATTCTATCGCTGCATTTTTTCCTGTCGTATCAACCTTGATTGAAACGGTTCTGTTTTCCTCCGGGGAATCAATATAGGATCCGGTCGGACAGCCGCTGGCAAATTCTTCTACCCAGTAATTTCGGCCGTTATAAACCACGTGTGCAACCCCAACTGCGGTAAAATTAGGATTCAGCATATTTCTGCGATGGCCCTGACCATTATAATCTTCATTGTCCTCGCGCCATGCAAGATTTACTCCTTCCGCACTGCTTTGCCCCATGGCAATATTCTCGCCGGCCCATGCACGGGATACCCCAAAATCGCTATATACAGACCATGTATCCCTGCCATCCGGTCTTGTATGACTATAAGAAACAACCAGCTCTGCAGCTCTCTGCATCGCAAGCTTTTCCAATTCATAGCTATATGTAAGCGCGCTCATTTGTCCGCACTGCGTTTTAGTCGTATTATCTTCATTCCAATACCATGCACTTCCGCCGGTTCGGAATTCATTAATCATGTTGCCAATGTTTCTTGCATCTGTCTGTGAAAAATAAACTTCCAACTGACCTTCATATATATTCGAAGCCTCAGCTTTCAGGGTGTTAAAATCCCCGAAAAACCAGGCTGCTGCAAGCAGTACGGACAGCAATAGCGCTGTTACCGACTGCATTTTTTTCAAATTCATTTTTCCACTCTTCATATTCCCGTTCCTTCTCTCCTTCAAAATGTATAAAGTGCAGCCGATGAACCAATGTCCATCGGCCGCACATTTCAGCCGCACTCAACGGTCGGGCTGTAATTGTATCTTATACCATTCTGCCGTTTTTAATATTAACTGTCTTTCCGTTATATTTGGCAGTTCCGTTATAACTTGTATCAAGTTTGCCGTTCTTTACATAGAATCCTGCTTTGTTGTAGATGACAACACCGGTCTTTTTCAGCAGTACCTGACCGTTTGCACAGAAGTACCAGTCTTTCTTGTTGTTCGGATCCTGTACAAGACCGTTCGCCGCCTTAACCACACGGCCTTTGCTTACAAAGAACAAACCGGTATCATACTTGAAAAATCCGTTTACACTGGTATCAAGTTTTCCGTTACTTACATAGAAAGATGAACCATTGTACAATACGATTCCCGTCTTCTGTTTCTGAACCTGACCGTTTGCACAGAAGTACCAGTCATTGGAGCCTGCACCGGCCTGGGTTAATCCGCTCTTGTTGGTTAATAAAACACCGTTTAATACATAGAATGTGCCACCTTCAAAATCCACGAATCCGACTTTTGTAACATCCTGCTTACCATTTGCATCAACGCATACGAATGCCGTCTTACCGTCAATCATAACGCTCTTCAATCCGGGATCATCTTTCTTTACAACACCGTTTTGAACGTACCATTTTGCTGAAGAATCCTTAATATATGTTGTCTTTGACGGGAACTTTCCGTTAATAACATCTGCAACCTGTCCTTCTACCAGACCGGAGAATTCTTCGTTGATAAAGCCGTCTTCCAAATATACATAGCGGTTGTTCGCTGCATCATTTGCAATACCGGTGTAATCACCGTTCTCACCGAGAATGACTACAGGATATTCCGTGGTAGCCGGTCCGAATACAAAGAGCGCCTTGTATCTTCCGGGACCCCAGAAGTTCTCAGGTGACTGATTGCTCCAGTCTGCATTCTCGAACCATAACTCTTCATAGTCAACGCCCAGTTCCTCTGCTGCCGCTTTGCAAATGGCATCCTCTTCTTCCACTATTTCTTCCCAGGAACTTAATGTCTTCTTAACACCGTTCTTGTAAGTGATAGTAATCTGATCCGGATATACGTTATATCCTTCAAATTGATTACCCCACTGTTTCTCACCCTCAGAATCCAACCATCGGTCTAAATAATCCACTTTGTCTTCTTCTCTTCGAAGAACCTTTTCCGCTTCAACCTTTTCAACCGGGAAAGGAACTATAACTACTGCAGCCTCTTTTTTAATACCTGCAAAATTAATGCTTATCGGATGTTCTCCGACCGTCCACGGCTGATCGGGTGTCTGGTCATCATCCGTACGAAGCGGAATCGTGTCCTCATTGAGTTCCATTGCCTCTGCAATCCGTCTTCTGACATCCCAAAGATTACCTTCGAAAACATTATCCTGACCGTTTTTAATGGCGGATTCTCTGACAACCGCTCTAACCTGAGCACCGTAGCCGTATCTTTCCCACTGATAATCCGGATCAAAGTCTTCCCCTTCAAACTGCCAGCCATACTGAATATAGGTATCGCCTTCCCAGTGATATTCCTTATCCTGCAATAATTCAAGGGACTCAAGAAATGCATCTTGTACGTGAACGGTAAAAGGCGCTTCAATACCTGCAAAAACAAATGTTGCTTCATGGTCTCCGACTTGCCATGTATTGCCGGGTCTTTGATCGTCAATTTCACGCTGATTGAAACGGAATCCGACAAGTTCCGAAACCTTATCATAAGCATGACCGGTATCACTTGTAAAAACAGTTTCTCCGTCAATGGAATATCCATCCTTTAATGTAACGGTCACATTTCTCGGCCATGCATCATATCTTGTATATTCCACATCCTGCTGTTTTTCATTATCCCACCAGCTGTCTGTCCTTGTATCCCCGTAAAATACAACAACATCTTCCACCTGAACTGTCTCTACGGGATTTGCCACAATTGTAGTCTCATAGGATGCTCCCACGCCGCATACGGTGAAAAATCCCGGATATGCTTTCACTTCCGTCCACTGGTTCTCCGGAGACTGGTCATCCAGTCTGTCTCCGAAATCAAAATCTCCAGTTTTAAAAACCGTAGCCTCAAGCCAGTCCCTGACTTCATTCGGGTCACCGCTCTTTTCGCCGTACTCCCTTGTCACTACCGTTAAAGTTTCAGGCCAGGTACCATAAGCCCTCCAGTCTTCAAAAACCAGATCATCGATTTCCGGATTCCACCATTCGTTTCTGGTATCTTTATCGCCTTCCAGAATTTTACGGCCTACAGCAGTTACCGAAACAATGGGATTCGGGATTACGGATACCGTATATTCCACCGTTGCGGGTCCCAAATGGAAGATAATCGGATGATCGCCTACTGCAAAAGGCTTTCCGGGAGCCTGGTCATCACCTTCCGCATAATCGTTAAACCATACATTGTATTTATCACCAAGTGAATTACGCACGTCCCACCAATCGCCACTGAATATTTCATCATCAGTCGTTACGACCGTTATGTCGTGAGGATACGTATCATATGCTTCCCATTCCAGTTCGTCATCCCATTCTCCGGTTTCCGGATCTTCAAAGCCAAGTCTCGAATTCGTATCGCCTTCGAAATGAGTAAAATCGGAAGAAGCATTTACTTCCATGGACTTAATCGGATTTTCAATAATGGTTGCCGTATAGGTTCTCTCAATTGTCCAGCCTTCATCTCCGCCGCCACTTAAACAGTATTTGATATTTAGTACATCCCCTGCCTTGGCATTGGAAGTATCATCGGATTCTTCCCATACGATACCGCCGTCAATATTTTCATCGGGGTATGTATCCCAAAGCATGTTCAATATTTCCCAGTTTCTGTCAGTATAAACTTCGCCGTTATCCAATGCTACGGTAATAAATGTTTCCCATACCGGATACTGATATAAACCGGGATCGGTTTCCCGAAGATCGCCCTCTAAGAAAATCATATTCTCAATTTCGAGCTGTTTAATCGGTCCGGTTGCTTCGTCCTGGTCTAATGACTCACCAAGCAATAAAGCATTTCCCTTCGGGATTAATTCCTCGGGAACTACCGGTTTACACTGTTCATCTGTATCACACAATTCTTCCGGCTCGTCTTTCACTACCGGATCACACTGCTCATTCTGCCCAATGACCGCATCATCAACAATTGCATACTGATCAGTCACATCTGTGTTACCGATTTCTTCCTGTCCGGCAACAGCATCCTGATTGACAACAATATTCTGATCACCTGCTGCTTCCGGTGCGGCAAATGCGGTAATCGGACAAATTGTCAGCACCATCAGTGCTACCAGAAAAACCGAAAGAATCTGCTTCCATCTTTTTTTCTTCATACCCCTTTTCCCTCCTGTTTTTATTCTTGTAAAACCTGTTGTTTTCACTCAAACCCAACACAATTATTATAACAATTTGAACCTTTTACTTCAACTTGCAATTAACAATTTTGCATAAAAAATGTCAAAAAAAGCAGCAAAAATTAAGCAAAGTTTACATAAAATTATTTATCAACGAAAAAAGGACCTTCCGGTCCTTTTTTTCGAAATATTATTGAATATTATTGATAATGATTTAAAAATTAAATTCTGATTTAACTCAGTTCTCGTTATGAATTCAGTCGCTGTGAAGCGATTTCTTTCGGAAATAATTCGTCAGAAGCAAAAGTCCTAATGCAATCAAAAGCCAGGCCGCGGCTACCACTAAAACTTCCACTAAAGCGCCGCGGATGAAGGACGAAATAAAATTCTTAAAATATTCCGGCCTTATATTCAACCGATTATAAAATCCGCCGGCAAATACACCAAACGGTGCCGCAAAGGTCATTATAAATCCGGCAGTAAACGCATATACCAGATAGCGAAGTCCTCTGTGAGGGAGACTGTGCACTTTCATGCAGAGAAATCCGTTAATGACAGCAAACAAAATGGAAATAATCAGGACAAAGGGAAAATACTTCTGATAATCATTTCCGTATTTTACCAGGTAATCCATCGCGGAAATCTTTACTTTCTTGCGATAGATTTCCATGATATCCTTCACATACTCATCCACTGCACGATTGGTTTCTTCGACCGCAGCATTATATTCATTTACGCTCTCTTCATCGAGTTCTTCTTCGCTTTCAGCCGGGTTGACCGGTTCAGTCGGTACATCCTGGGATTTTAAATATTCCAAAACATTATCACGAAGCTTTTGCTCCTGCTTGGAAGTATCCACCATATACTGACGGACTTTAAAAGTCCCGTCAATATAAGCTTCCACATCCAGTTGCGTAGACGCTTTGTCAAATACACCTTCCACAACAGATACATCAATACCTGTCGGGATGGTATAATCACGAACCTCATCTTCGAGATTTTGGAACAACCCGTTATAATATGACTGATCCAGGCAATGTTTTACGTAAGTCTCTGACAGGGTAACTCTTGCCACAAGCGCAAATGAAAATACCATCAGCGACAACGCAAGCAGGAATGAAAATAAGAGGCTAAGCACCGTATGAAGCACCGAATTGTTCTTTTTCTGACGCTTTTGGGTTGTTTTTTCTTTACTCATCTTCGTACAACCTCCATCTTACGTCATATCCTGATATACGTTTTGCCTTTACCGTCAGACGATCCGTCTTACGTCCTGCCTGAAACTCAAACGGCCAGCAGGTATACATTACCAGTACTTCCTCATCATCTTCCAGATGCTCAATCACCCATGCTTCGAGATCCAATTCGTTATACACCTGAATTTCAGTTACTTCGTATTCATACCGGCAGTAATTGGTATCAAACGTAATTACATCGCCCAAATCCAGATCTCTCAAAGGACGGAAATGCGATACATTATGAGCCGAAAGAAGAATCATTCTTCCATAACCCGGTAAAAGTGTACCGGTATACTGTCCGGCGCCCCTTCTTAAGATTTCATAGGTATCATCCCAATAAACCGGAGCATCCAGGCCTACTTTTTCACAGGTCAGCAATCCATACTGCTCACCGGAGTTGGGAAATTGAATATCATGTACGTCAATGTATGGTTTTTCCGCTTCCTTTATTTCCACCGGTTCCGCATTCGGATCGTAAATCGGCGGTTTTTCATCTGAGCTCATCAACGTAGACTGGCTATTTGTAAAAATTGATATTGTGGATGCTGCCATGTCCCAATAAGGCTTTAACGCTATATACAATAATAAATATGCAATTATACTAAAAATTACTGGCACAAATACATATGCCAGTAATTTTAGAATTCTTGATTTGCTTTTCATCAATCTACCTTTGAATTATTTAGCAACTCTTTTGCTCTTGGTTGCTACGAAAGCGCCAACACCAAGTAAGGAAATCATTGCGATTCCGCCAAGAACTGCTACAGTAGCGGTAGTATCAACACCGGTCTGGTTGATGATGCCCTGTCCGATTGCTACAGTTGCGGTAGCATTCTGCTGTGCAGGAGTATCACTTCCCGATCCGCCTGAAGAAGGAACGGTGTAATCAACCCAAGCTTCACCGATATCGTTTACGGAAACCTTCATGCTGAAGTATTTGCTTGCAGTTCCGTTTACGATGCTAAGAGCGCCGTCCTTTGCATTTGCAAGGTCTCTTTTGCTCTTAATGTTCTTGCTTGCAAGATAAGAATCAAGTGCGGTAACCATTGCATCAAGATCCTTGCATGCATCAGCGTTGAACTCAAGTGCGTTAAGAACTCTGGTAGCTTCTGCCTTCTGCTCTGCGATTGTAGAAGCACCAAGATATGCGCTGTACTTTTCGATAACGGTTACGAAGTGATCATATACAGCCTTCTCATCTGCGCTAACACCGTCAGCTGCAAATGCTGTCATGGACATGCAAAGTACTAAAACAATCATCATAGCAAAAGCGATCAATCTTTTTTTCATTTTGATTTCTCCTTTTCTTATAATATATTTTTGTGAATTATATATTACCATATTTAGTTGGTATATGGGGCACAAGGGCTTGCCATGGATTTTCCTCAACCACCATACATCAATCATTATAACATCAAAAATCTGTATGTCAACAAAAAACAGGACATTTTTTCGTTAAAAAATGGCATTTTCTTTGTGTATTTTTTATCAATCCGCGCTTAGCCTTTCCCCGAAAAACATTGTAAATATTGATTTTTCGCGGGTTTTAGTGATTTAGCACGGTAAATTGACAATGCCTTTTTGAACTGTCACATTTGCACTTTTTTGTTTATAATCGCTTAATAATCTGCCCTGATTTCGACATAATTCATTTTTTATCTGCTTTCCCGCATCATATAGGAAAAGATCAGATATGCCGTTTTCAGCGCATCGTGGCGGATTCTCTCCTCTTCTATGGAAAAAATGTCATCCGCAATGACTTCAATTCCCTCCACACCGGTTAACGGAACGATGGTTTTTCCTTCCATATCCAGGTATTTTTTGCGGATTTTACCATCCACGTCTCCCGAATTGGCAACTACAACATCCACCTGCCGGCCGTCAAGATACTTATTTAATACAGCGATGTGATCCCCTACGCTGTAACCATCCGTTTCGCCGGGCTGGGAAACCAGATTGGAAACATACATAATCGGAGCCTTGGAGTGTTTAATTGCCTTTACCACTTCTTTTGCAAGCAGATGCGGCAAAATACTGGTATAAAGGCTCCCCGGGCTGAAAATCAAAAGATCCGCTTCTTTGATCGCATCCTTGATTTCCTGCCCGATATGAATTTCATGATCATAGGAAAGCTTTTCGATATTTTTTACATTCTGGCTGACGCTCTCCTCGCCAAAGAACTCTTCTCCTTCGCCGATGCCGACCAGTTCAACCTTCTCCTCGGTAAGCGGCAGCACGGTACCCTTCACGCGAAGGATTTTTGCCATGTATTTGGTGGCTTCCGTCAGGCTTCCCTTGGTGTCAATCAGTGCCGCAAGCATGATATTTCGCACCGGATGGTTATGAAGCGACCCTTCCTTGGAAAAACGATACCGCAACAGATCGACAAAGTCGCTGTCCACATTTGCCATCGAAAGAAGTACTTTTCCGATGTCTCCTACCGCCGGGATGTCCAGTTCTTCCTTTAATACCCCCGTACTGCTGCCGTTGTCGCTGACCGCAATAACAGTTGTAACATCTAAAGGAAAAAGCTTCAAACCCGATAATAAATTGGAAATTCCGGTGCCCCCACCAAATACGACAACTTTTTTCATAAATCTTTCCTTACGATTTTACAGTCTTTCCTTGCTCTCGATATCCAGGAAGTACTTGTAGGTATCTACTGTCAGCTCTCCGCATGCTTCTTCATCGCAGGCGATGATTGCAGCATTGTGAAGCTGGAGTGCGGAACAGGTCCACTTCTGGCTTACGCCGCCTTCCACAACCGCTGCCAGTGCTCTTGCCTTGTTATGTCCGGAAATTAAAACCAGAACCTCTTTGGAGTCCGTTACGGTACCGATACCTACGGATAAAGCCTTTGCAGGAACTGCTTCGGGATCGTTTCCGAAGAATCTGGAATTTACGATTCTGGTGTCGGTCGTTAAATCTCTGACACCGGTTCGGGAAGATAAGGATGTATAAGGCTCATTGAATGCAAGATGGCCGTCCACACCAATACCGCCCATGAAAAGATCGATTCCGCCGTAGGAAGCGATTTTTTCCTCATATCTTGCACACTCACCTTCCGGATCATCGGTCATACCGTTTAAAATATTGATATTCTCAGGCTTCATATCAACCAAATGGTTGAAAAGATTGTCATGCATGAAATACCAGTAGCTCTGGTCATGCTCTTTAGGAAGTCCGAGATACTCGTCCATGTTAAAAGTTACTACGTTTGCGAAGGATACTTCGCCTGCCTTGTTTGCGCGAACCAGTTCTTTATATACGCCAATCGGGGAAGAACCGGTCGGAAGTCCGAGAACAAAAGGTCTGTCTTCTTTGTGAGCATTGATTTTTGCAATAATATAATTTGCAGCCCATTTACACATATTCTCATAATCATTCTGAATAACTACTCTCATTATAAAATCTCCTTGATTTTTCTTATATTTTTACATCATTACGGGGCAGACCCCTTTTTGTGCCGGGAGAACTTTTGTTACAGTCTTCATTCTGCTTTTTCCTTTCTCCCTTTCGACCCACTGGCAAAACATGCCGGCCAATGATTGTTCCTTCCGAATGAAAGAATTCCCAATCCAAAGGATTTTTCAAAAATCCCTGCCCTGACACTTCCTGCCGGCCGTGACGGCATCCGCCGAATCTTTCGATTACCGCCAACCTCGTCAACCTTCCGGTCCCGGCGCTAAATCATGTTAATCCCTCCAAACCAACATGATTTTTAATATATGCATTATAACATATTTTTCAATTTTCAAAATTAAACTTATAGGAAAGCCCGAGTTCATCCCTTACCTGCAGAATATCCTTCTGTACGGAAACACTTACGGGAACACCCTTATCCTTACGTTCTAACCAGACAAGATACTCTTTCTCTCCGGCCGTATAAATTCTGTCGCTGCCGGGAGCTTTCTTTGAAGCTCTTAACGCACGGCAGATATCGCCTGCGATTTTCTTAAACTCCTCCCTGCCGCTGAATGCATCGGGATCTACCACGAAGAAGAAATGGCCGAGATGATACATCTGCGGTTTGCCCTCTTCGGATACACCCGTCAATGCCTTCATGAACTGACCGCCTGCAAGCGCTGCGGAAAGAATTTCCACAACAGCCGCATAGCCGTATCCTTTGTACCCGGCAAGTTCTTCCCCGATTCCGCCAAGCGGTGCAAGTGCTGCAGTACCGGCAACCAGGGCATCCAGAATTTCCTTGCTGTCGGTCATCGCCTCTCCCCGTTCGGATATAACCATTCCGGCCGGCGTATCCTTGCCTTCTCTTGCATAATACTCGATTTTACCTCTCTGCACGATGGATGTTGCGCAGTCTAAACAGAACGGGAACTCTTCATCCGTCGGAAGCGCAAATGTTAAGGGATTGGTTCCCATCATATTTTCCACACCGAAGGTCGGCGCAATCGACGGTCTGGCGTTCGTTCCCGTAATGCCGACCAGACCTTCTTTGCTCGCCATGGTTGCCCAGTATCCGGCGATGCCGTAGTGGGTGGAATTCTTGATGGCACCGCCCGCCATCCCGCATTTTTTTGCCTTTTCAATGAGCATTTCCATCATTTTATGACTTGCAACCATGCCCATGCCGTCATGTGCATCCATAACCACAGTGGTCGGTGTTTCTTTCAAAATTTCAATATCTGTTGTCGGAAGCAGTGTTCCTTTTTTGATACGGTCGATGTAAATCGGCTTAAAGCGGTTGCAGCCGTGGCTTTCGATACCCCTTCTGTCCGACTCCAACAATACATCCGCGCAAATTTTCGCATCCTCCTCGGGCACTCCGTACCCCTTAAACGCGTCAATCAAAAAAGCATTCATCAATTCCCATGATACATACGGTCTAGTCTCCATAAGCCCCTCCATAAATATTTTTTAATGCTCCGCCTTCACGGCTTCCAGGTAATCCTCATAGCTTCTGATATACTCTTCGCCGTCATAATGCGTGCTTGCAAGCACCAGCAATACCGAATCCGGTGAAAAATCGAACATTTCCTTCCAAATCATCTTCGGAATATAAACTCCGGTCATCGGTCTGTCCAGCTCAACGATTATTTCTTCCGTTCCGTCGGTAATGCGGACCTTGCTTTTCCCCGCAACATTAATCAGAACAAATTCCGAATAGCGGTTTGCATGCTGCCCGCGGACAACGGTGCTGTCCGAATCATAAATATAGAAAACTCTTTTTACCTCGAACGGGATATCTTCGGCGCCTTCAATCACCACAAGCTTCCCGCGTTCATCTCCCAAATCTCCAAAGCGAAGAATCGGGCATTTTTCACTTAAATTCATAACTTCTCTCTATTCTTTCTTATAATTGAATGCCTTACACAAAGCTGTTTACGGCATCAATCACATATGTCTGCTCATCCTCCGTCATTCCGTTATACATCGGAATCGACAAAACGGTTTTCGCCAGTTTTTCGGTAACCGGAAGAAATCCCTCGCTGTGTCCGAGATACCGGTAAGCTTCCGACAAATGCGGCGGAATCGGATAATGAATGATGGTGCCGATTTCTTTGGAATTTAAATATTCCATAAGTTCATCTCGTCTTTCGCACCGGATTACGTACTGATGCCAGACGCAGGTTGCTCCGGGTGCAACTTTGGGCAGCTTTATAAGCGGATTATGAAGTTCCTTATCATAACGGGCAGCAATCGCACATTTTTCAGCAGTCAGTTCATTAAGATGGGAAAGCCTAACACGTAATAATCCCGCCTGCAACTCATCCAGTCTGGAATTTGCACCTACAACCTTATTATAATACCGTTTCTCGGAACCGTAGTTTCGAAAAACCTTAAAATCATTCGCCAAACCTTCGTCATTTACCACGACTGCTCCGGCATCCCCGAACGCACCTAAATTTTTGGAAGGATAAAAAGAAAAGCATCCGACATCACCGAATGTGCCGGTCATTTTCCCGTGAAAGCACGCACCATGCGACTGCGCACAGTCTTCGACCAGCTTCAGATTATGCTTTTTGCAGATTGCAACAATTTCATCCATCCGGGAAGCCATCCCGTATAAGTGCGTCACCAAAACAGCCTTTGTATTCGGGGTAATCTTTCTCTCGATTTCGGCGGAATCCATTCCGAAAAACTCATCCGGCTCCGCAAAGACGGGCGTTGCACCGTTAATGGTAATGCCCATCACGGAAGCAATATAAGTATTTCCCTGAACAATCACTTCATCGCCGGCTCCGATTCCAAGAAGTCGAAAGGCAATCCAAAGTGCATCCAGACCCGAAGCCAGACCCACGCAGTATTTTGCACCCGTGTAAGTAGCAAATTCCTCTTCAAAAGAAGTGACTTCTTTCCCAAGAACATACCACCCGGAACGAAGAACAGACAATGCCTTTTCTTCCAGCTCATTTTGAAACATATAAAAGCCGCGATCCATTCGATTCGGCATAATCTTCATTCCGGCACCTCCGATTTCAAACCCCGTTATCGGGAAATGGACTTATAATCCGTGTACTCGTATCCGTGTGCATCCGCAACATTTTTATTTGTAAGCAGCCCGTTATAGCAGTTTACGCCGGAGAGGATAACATCACTCTTTGCGCAGGCTGCCTCTAAACCTTCTGCCGCAATCTGCAGACCATATCTTAAAGTTGCATTGGTCAGTGCAATCGTCGACGTTCTCGGAACTGCACCGGGCATATTGCCGACGCAGTAATGAACAACACCTTCTTCAATGTAGACAGGATCGTCATGTGTGGTAACATGACTGCTTTCTCCGCATCCGCCCTGGTCAATGGCAACATCAACGAAAACTGCACCGTTTTTCATTTCCGGCAGGTATTTTTTCTTAAAAAGCTTCGGAGTGGAACCGCCCGGAATCAGAACGGATCCGATGACAAGGTCCGCTTCCATAACGGATTTCTCAATGTTACTGTCGGAAGAATATAAGGTCTGGATATGCGCACCAAACATATTGTCAAGTTCTTCGAGACGTTTTAAGTTTACATCAAGGATGGTAACATTAGCACCCATTCCTACCGCAATTTTGCAGGCATTCATACCAACGGTACCGCCGCCGAGGATTACTACGTTTGCCTTCGGAGTACCGGGAACACCGGCAAGTAAAATTCCCTCACCGCCGAAACGCTTTTCGAGATATTTTGCCCCTTCCTGAATGGAAAGACGGCCTGCAATCTGGGACATCGGAGCAAGGAGCGGAAGACTTCCGTCCTTTTCCTGAAGGGTTTCATATGCAACTGCCTTCACTTTGCCCGCAAGCAGCGCATCCATCTGCTGCTTGTCTGCCGCTAAATGAAGATAGGTATAAAGGATCAATCCTTCACGGAAAAGAGGATACTCTTCTTCAAGCGGCTCCTTTACCTTAATCATCATATCTACAAGATGCCATACATCCGCCGCATTGTCGATTAACGATGCACCCGCATCCACATATTCGTTATCCGTAAATCCCGAGCCGACACCGGCACCCTTTTCGATATATACATGGTGCCCTGCAGCAACATATGCCTTCACATTATCCGGTGTTAATCCGACACGGAATTCATTATTTTTGATTTCTTTAACACAACCGATTTTCATGTTTGTAATCTCCCTCTTTTTTATTTTCTGCTATTTGTGTTTAACCCCAAACACGCACATTTATTCTACCACATTGCGAAGGAATTCGTCTCTTAAAATATTATAAATCTAACAAAACCCTGCCCGCATTCCCGGACAGGGTTCCTAAGCCTTTTTGCTTTTTGTATTTAGTGCTTACCAATCTCTTCCTTCAGTCTTTCCTTAATTTCTTCCACATCCAGCCACTGCGTGTTATTGCCGGAGGAATAGGAAAATCCGTCTTCAACCTTTTTGCCGGTCGGATTCGGCTGTTTCTTGTTGGCCCAGACGATCTGTGGATAAATGACAAAATGACTGTCGTACTCATACGTAGTCAGCGAATCTTCCGCCGTAATCATGATTTCATGAAGCTTCTCACCCTCTCGGATACCAACCTCCGGCATCTCACAATCCGGAAGCATTGCCTGTGCAAGGTCGGTGATTTTGAAGGAAGGGATTTTTGAAATAAAGGTTTCACCGCCCTTCGCTTCCTCAAGTGCTTTAATTACAAGTTTTACGCCCTCATCGAGACTGATCCAGAAACGGGTCATACGGTAATCCGTAATCGGAAGGCTTGTCTCACCTTTGTCGATTAATTCCTGGAAAAACGGAATAACGGATCCACGGCTTCCCGCAACATTGCCGTAACGCACGATGGAAAAGGAAATATCCTTATCGCCGGTATAGGCATTTGCCGCAATAAAAAGCTTATCGGAAACCAGCTTCGTTCCTCCGTATAAATTCACGGGATTTACCGCCTTGTCGGTAGAAAGAGCGACAACCTTTTTAACGCCGCAGTCCAAAGCCGCTTCAATGATATTCTGTGCGCCGTGAATGTTTGTCTTGATGGCCTCGTTCGGGTTATATTCACACGCCGGAACCTGCTTCATCGCTGCAGCATGAATCACGTAGTCAACACCCTCAAATGCACGATACAGGCGTTCCTTATCCCTTACATCACCGATAAAATAACGAAGGCAGGCAGATTTTTCCGGGAAAAGCCGCTTCATCTTATTCTGCATATTGAACTGCTTGAATTC
>CACZRH010000152.1 GCA_902783455.1 uncultured Lachnospiraceae bacterium
TAATGAAAATTCTCACATAATGAAAATTGTTATGAGAATTTTTTAAAATACTGCTTGACACATAATACTATGCGTCGTATAGTATTATGCATAAGGAGGTATTTGAGATGGAAAATCAGATGAAACGCGGGCTTTTAGACGTATGTGTCTTAGCCTCCATCAAAAACGAAGACTCCTACGGTTACCAGATAGTAAAGGATATGAGTCCTTATGTGGAAATCTCCGAATCCACGCTTTACCCAATCCTGCGCAGGCTTGAAAGCGGAAAAATGCTCACAGTCCGGACAGCTGAGCATAACGGCAGACTTCGGAAGTATTACCACATCACTGATGAAGGAATGCAAAGACTTCTGGCATTCAAAGAGGAGTGGAAGGAACTCATGCAGATTTACGAGTTCGTAACGAAGGAGGAGAAAAATGACTAAAGCGGAATTTATTGAACAATTATCCACAACCCTGAAAGGTCTGTCGGATGAAGATATTAAGAAATCCCTTGATTATTATGAGGAGATGATCGATGACCGGATGGAAGACGGCAAGTCGGAAGAGGAAGCGGTTGGCGGACTCGGAACCATCGATGAAATCAAGGATGGAATTCTGGAAGACATTCCGATTACCAAGATTGTGAAGGAAAAAATCAAACCGAAACGGGCATTAAAGGCTTGGGAAATCGTGCTTTTAATCATCGGTTCACCGGTATGGATTCCCGTTACTGCAGCAATCATCGTCGTGGCACTTGTAATTTACCTTTGCTTCTGGATTATAATCCTTTGCTTATATGTATTCGATTTTGCGGTATTCCTTTCCGGATTCGGCGGAATCATCGGAGCATTTGCACAGCAGCAGGGCTTCAATACGGGACTTTTCCTGGCAGGCTGCGGAATTGCATTAATCGGTGTGGCAATCCTTTTATTCTTTGGATTTACCCAGATTGCACGAGGAATGCTCTTCGTAAGCAAGAAAATCGCACTTGGAATTAAAAGAATGTTTGTGGGAGGAAAAGAAAAATGAAGAAGGCAGTATTGATTACAATTCTGATTGCAATCGGAATGATTCTTGCCGGTGGCGCAATGGTTTTTGTCTCCATGGCAGCAACGGGTTTTAATATAAAAAATCTTGCGCAAACGGAAGAATATGAAGAAAAGAAATTTGATATTACCGAAGATTTCACGAACATAAATCTGGATATGGACTCGAAGGGCCTGGAAATATTAAAATCCTCCGATGAAAATACTCATCTCATCGTCTATGAAAAAGAGCATGAACACTTTGAAGTAAACGTAAACGATGATACTCTTGAAGTTGTTTTCAAGGAAGATGAAAATGTATCCTGGATTGACTCCCTTGTTATTCTTGATATACAAACAGAAAACAACAAACTTTATCTGCCGAAGGACACTTATGATAATGTGGTTGCAAAAGTCGAAAGCGGCTCCCTTACTTCAGAAATTGCCATTACTTTCGGCGATACGGATATTACTCTCGGAAGCGGAGAATTAAATCTGGCAAATACTACTTTGCAGGATTTGGACATTACCGTCGGAAGCGGAAATATCATAATGAATACGATAAATGCAAAGGATGTAAATGCAAAATCCAATTCCGGCAGAATCGAAATCGCTACCATTACGTCAAAAAGTCTTACAGCAGATGCCGGAAGCGGAAGTATTAAAATCATGGGTGCTGATGTCGAAGAATCCATTAAGGCGAAAAGTTCATCCGGCAGCGTTCACTGTGATGATGCAAAATGCAGGGAAGCGAGCTTAAAAAGCGGATCGGGAAGTGTTAATACAATGAATGTTACCTGCGAAGGTAATTTTGAGGGAAATACCTCCAGCGGAAGCGTGAACCTTTTTGAAACCGTTTCGGGCGGAGATTTAAAAGCCAAAACGGGAAGCGGTTCGATTCATTTAGATTCCTGCGACGGTGCCAACATGGAACTTCAGACATCAAGCGGAAGCATAAAAGGAACCATAAAGAGCGGAAAGATTTTTGAAACCAAGACAGGTGCCGGAAGCATATCCGTTCCTTCAAATGATTTGAACGGTGGTCAGTGCAACGTCAGAACCGGAAGCGGAAGCATCAAACTTGAACTTGTGACGGAAGAATAAAAGAATAGATTTGTTCTATTTTTCGAAAAAAATAAAATAGTTTTTATATAAGGACTGCTTCATAATAATCCTATAAAGATTGAATAGAAAAAGGGGGTTATTATGGAGCAGTTTCAATTTATTTATGGAGGGATAACGGGGAAAATGAGGGTATTATTTATTGGCGGTACGGGAACAATCTCAACTGCAATCACGAGAGCACTGATTGAAAGAGGCGATGAGGTAACACTTGTAAACCGCGGTAACCGGAATGCGGAATTTGAGGGAAAAGTGGATATCATCCGGGTGGATGATGTCAATGATGAAGCGGCATTCAAAGCGGCACTGGATGAGTATCTGGCAAAGAAAGATGATACGGAATATTTCGATGCGGTCTGCGATTTTATCTGCTTCCATAAGGAACAGGCAGAAAGGGATGTGCGGATTTTTACCGGAAAGACAAAACAGTTTTTGGTTATCTCCTCGGCTTCCGCGTATGCAAAGCCGGTTCGCGATTACGTCATTACGGAGGGCACGATGCTGGCAAATCCGTATTGGCAGTACTCCCGTGAAAAAATCGAAATCGAGGAATACTTAACGGACTGCTATCGGAAGGACGCGTTTCCGATGACAATCGTTCGACCGAGCCATACCTATGATGTAAGAAGCGTACCTTTGGGAGTACACGGAAAGAACGGATCCTATCAGGTTATCAAACGTATGATGGAAGGCAAACAGGTCATTGTTCACGGTGACGGAACGAGCCTTTGGAGAATGACGTTCAGCGAAGATTTTGCAAAAGGATTCATCGGACTGCTCGGAAATCCGCATGCAATCGGGGAAGCATTCCATATTACGAATGAGGAAACGCTTACCTGGAATCAGATTTACGAAACAATTGCGAAGGTTTTGAATGTGGAATTTAAGCCGTATTATGTGGCATCGGATTTTCTGGCTGCATGCGGGGACTTTGATTTTACGGGTTCTTTAATCGGTGATAAATCCAACTCCGTTGTTTTTGACAATTCGAAGCTGCATCGCGCGGTTCCGGGACTTTCGATGAATATCCGTTTTGAAGAAGGAATTCGCAGAACCATAGAGTATGTTTTATCCCACGAAGAATGTCAGGTGGAAGATCCGGAGTTTGATGCCTGGTGCGACAGGGTAATTGAGAATCTTGAGGAAGCGAAGAAAAAGATTCGTCAATAGGTCTAAAAAGATAATTATTCTGCCACTTTTTCACTTTTTTCCGGATTTCTGGAATGCAGAATCAGATTGCATCCTCTTCTATCAAAAAGTTACGACTTTTGTGGCAAGGTTTTCCGTGAAGGTTTTGTCATGTTCCACAATCAGCATGGTCGGGGAATAGGTTTCAATAAGCTTTTCAATCTGCATTCTGGAAAAAACATCGATGTAATTAAGCGGTTCGTCCCAGATGTATAAATGTGCCCCGGTAATCAGACTCGATGCGATCAAAACCTTCTTTTTCTGTCCTTCGGAAAAATCTTCCATTTCTTTTTCAAACTGCACCCGTTCCAAATCGAGCTTTCGAAGAAGTGAGAGCAGCAGTGTGTAATCAAGATTATTTGCATCGGCATAGTCGCTAAGATTCCCTTTTAAGTGCGAGGTATCCTGGCTGATATAGGAGATGATTAATCCGCCGGCGAGAGTAAGAGTGCCGGTGGTAGTGTAATTTACCGGAGGTTCACCGGCTTCATCGGAAATTGTATTCCTCCTGTTCAAATCCAGAATTGCTTTAATCAGGCTTGACTTCCCACAGCCGTTTTCCCCCTGCAGAAATACAATCTCACCGGTATTTAATTCAAAGGTAAGATTTTGTACTACAGGCGTAGTTGAATCATGATATTGCAGGGAAAAGTCCCTGCATTCCAGGAGTCTTTTTTTGTGATGTGTCAGTGGTTGCAGTTTTAAGTCCGTGACATTTTCGATGTCTTTTAAAAGACCTTCTTTTTCTTCGATTTCCCTGCCGATACGTTTCTCGAAGGATTTTACGCGGGCTTCCATTTTTCGGGTTTTTGCTCCGATGTAGGACCGTGTGGAAATACTGCGGTCATTTTCTTTAACGGGATCAAATCCGATTTTTGTTCCCTCGCTTTTGTCCGCCCAGCGGCCGACTCTGTCGGCGGATGCCTTGAGCTTTGAAATTTCCTTCCGGTGTTTTTCGTTTTCCGAAATTGCAAAACTGTCTGCTTTTTGTTTGTTTTCCCACCAACTGGAAAAATTGCCGGCCTGCACTTCGATTGAAGCACGGGAGAGTACCAAAACGTGGTCGATTACCGCATCGAGCAGGTCACGGTCATGGGAAACCAGGATGAATCCTTTTTTCCGCTTCAGATATTCTTTGATGATATCGCGGGCATTTTTGTCCAGATGGTTGGTCGGTTCATCGATTAAGAGAAAATCATTTTCACCCGAAAACAAAACCGCCAGCATCACTTTCGTGCGTTCGCCGAAACTTAACGTGCGGATGGGCCGGTACAGAATTTCCGATTCTGCCCGAAGATCATTTAATTCGCAGAGTACACGCCAGCTTTCTACTCCCGGCTTCCAGCGATCCATTAATTCATCCGCCGTCTTATCAAAATCTTCTTCCGGAATGCGATATGGAAAATAATCGAAAACCGTATCTGAAGTGATACTGCCCGTGTAGTTTAATTCACCGAGCAGAAGTCTTAAAAATGTGGTTTTTCCTTTGCCGTTTCGACCGATGAAACCGAGTTTCCAGTTTGTATCAATCTGAAATGAAACATCCTCAAAAACGGGATCAAAACTTCCCTCATAAGTGAAGGAGAGATTACTTACGTTAATCAGTGCCATATATACCGCCCTTCTGCCTGTTATTATCGAAAGGAGAATTAACTCTTTCCGCGCACGGTCCAAATTTCTGCTTTTGCAAAAAATTACGTACGCGGGCCTGCGCATAAAAATAGTCCGTTCTGCTTATGCGGAAACGGACCTGTCGTAATCTTTTATTCCATTCATTTTATTGCGGTTTTTTCGAAATGTTTCGGTGGATTTAATCTGCCGTATTTCGTAACTGCTATGGCAATAAAAAAGTAAGGATACAGAAGATGCCGACAATCGTTTCCGCACACAAAAATCCCTTTCAACAGGACTTACTAACCGTGTTTACGAAAACAAAATTATCGAATAATCATTCCTTCACCTTACACTTTCGTGTTCTTTCTTTGAATTTTTGATTGAATCATCAACCGATTGCATCATAGCACCGAATGATTTTAATTGCAAGGGAAATTTTGGTTAATCAGGATATGACTGTTTGGGATATTTCGGTTGGATATATTTTAAGAAGACTTTTTGAGTGGAGTTTTAGTTATTGAATTATATACGGCTATGATATAATCAGGTTAGCGTTTTTTAAACGGAGATGCGCATGAAAAATAAATTTATGTGGGTGGAAAGTGGATCTGCGTAAAGAAATAAGGAATTTTGTGTAATTAATAGGTTTGTTAAATAATGGAATTTGCACAAATGAGATGGGGAATGGAGAAAATGAAGAAAAAAATATTGCCAATTATCGGTCTGATGATGGCCATAGTACTTGGTCTTACAGCATGTATGGAAGCGTTGCTGGAGGACGAAAGCAGCGAAAGCGGGTATGAATACGGGGAAGAATTTGCAGGTCCGGGGGGAGAAATGTATCCCGGAGGACCCGGGGATGGCTGGTATGGCGATGAGTATGGCTACGGAGAGTATGGTGACGGGTACGGCCCTTACGGTGGCTATGGAGAATATGGCGATGGCTGGGATGGCTACGGTGGCGGCTATGGTCAGGGTTATGGAAACGGTTATGGCGATGACTGGGGCGGCTATGGTCAGGGTTATGGAAACGGTTATGGCGATGACTGGGGCGGCTACGGTCAGGACTATGGAAACGGTTATGGTGGAGGCTGGAGCGGATATGGATCAGAAGTCGAAATAACCGGGGACCACTACTATCCGTATGATGAAAATCTCGGAACGGTAAAGGAATTAAGCGGTGATATTGCGGTGGTTTCTATTTTTGTAAAAGATAAGACAACCTCCTGGAATTTTAATAGTGCCTCGGATCAGAAACTGTATCAGACGGTTTATTCCAATCTGTCCATAGCAGTTGATTATCTGGAAAAAAACAGCAAAAGCTACGGGAAAACGGTCAATTTTATTTATGACTGGGAAAAATATCCGGAGCTTACATATGACCTCGATATAAATGTGGATTACCGGGATATTGACAGAGATTACAATCGTTTTGATAATACGGCATTCCGGGCGATAGAGGAAAATGTACCGACCGAATCCATTCTGAAGGATTTAAATACCGATCAGATTCTTTACATGATGTTTTTCAATACGCCTTCCTCGAATACGATTACAAGCTGCACCAGGAATTATTATCAGGGCATGGTACGACCGTATGAAATCTGCTATATGTTTATGAACTGCAATGGGGATACGGACTGCCCTTCGAATTTTGCACATGAGATGTTACATTCTTTCGGTGCACCGGATCTGTATATGGCAGAAGATTACAATATTACGCAGGAATATGTCCGTTATGCGGAGCAGATCGAGTTAAACGATATTATGAGAATCAATCATGATTTAAATGCCGGCGATTATGTGTATGACCGGATTACAAATGAGATTACGGATATTACGGCATATTATGCCGGACTGACGGATTATTCCGAAACGGTGGACCAGTGGGGATTTGCGAAGAGCCAGCATGATAATTGAAAATGAAACATTAGGGTTTCAGTTTGTGCATATTACAAAATATTTTTGAGTCATAATGATTTTCGTCAATGTATTTTAACAGGTTTCCGCGTTCCAATGCCGCGGGATTTGGTTCATCCGATTCGAAGAAGAGGGTGATGTCGAAGTCGTGGCCGCAATTTTTCAATGCGGTATTGATTAAGGTTTCATAGTCTTCCGGGTAGTCTTTTGTCGGGTCGGTATAAAGGACTACGTAAACGGTCGGAATTGCGGCATCTAAAAATTCATCCAGTGTTGAATAGACGGGGCCTTCCGCACGCCAGTACATCTGCATGCAGATTCCGTAATTTTCATCCGGAAAAATATCTTTCATGATTTTTTCCGTTTCTTTGACTAAATCATCCCCGTACTTAATCCATTGATAATTATCTTCCACATTAACTTCGGTGGCGGAGAGTTCATCGGGAGAAAAGCCGACTTCAATCATGCAGTCCGGGTAATTTGCACTGCTGTAGCGAAAGACGGTGGTGTCAAGAGGGAGTGTTTCATAAGTATCGACGAAGGTAAAGGTATCATTCGGATAGCGGTCGGCTAAATACTGCGCGGATTCCTTCGGCCAGATTTTGTTTTGGCGATAGGTCTGGTAGGCGCGGATATAATTGCACCCCGAAAATGCCGTGATGATGACTGTTAGGAGCAAAGCTGCGGCGATGATTTTTTTCTTTGTATGATTTCTCATTGTTGTTCTCCCGAAAATGACACTGGGTGTAGTGTCATTTTTTTTATTATAATAATTAGGTAACCGTAAAGCAATCGTGGTATAATAAAGGTACTCTGAAATGATCCGGAGGACGGCCTATGATGTATCATGTGGAATATGATATAGCGGCGATTTGCGTAACGCTGTTTATCACATATTATCTCATTTTCAAAAAGGGTCTCGGGAAGCACGCAAACAGAGTTTATTTTATTCTGGTGCTGATTAGTTTTATTGCGGAAATTTCAGATGTATTCGGATCGCTTGCCAATAATCATCCGGAATATACCAACACCTTCACGCAGGATTTCTGGAATTATCTTTATCTTAGCACGCACAATCTGATGGCGTTTGCCTTTGTCGTCTATCTCTTTTATTTACTCGGATACGAAAAAAAGAAAGCGCTGTTTCTGGTAACCATTCCGTATTCGGTGGACCTCGTTTTACTGGTGCTGAATCCGGCATTTCATCTGCTGTTTTATTATGACGAAAAGCGCACCTATCTGCATGGACCGGCGTTCCCGGTGATTTACGTGGTCGCGGCTCTTTACATGATTTTTGCGATTTACTTATCGATTCGTCATTGGAAAAAACTCGGCAGGAATAAGGCTGCGGCACTTATTTTTTTCCTGATCATTTCCTTTATTCCGACCATAATACAGATGATTTTCCCTTTGTATCTGATGTCATTATTCTTCGAATCGTTAGGATTAATGGGGATTTTATTCTCCATCGAAAACAAGGACGACGTCATCAATCCGACGACCGGAATCTTAAACCGTTATGCCCTGCAGGATGATCTGGACGTGGCGATGAAGGAAATCAACAGTACGCTTTTGTTAATCAAAATCCCCAACCTGCACCATTACAACAAGATGATCGGTTTTGAAAACATGAACGTGATTTTGGAACAGATTTCCAAGTGGCTGGAAGAGGAATCCGGGGATTCCCGATGCTATGACTGCGGGCGCGGGCATTTTGCAGTGTTATGCGAAGATGTTGCAAAATCAAAAATCGAAGACTTCCAAAAGAATACCTTTGAACGCTTTGCAAGGCCGTGGGTAAAAGGAAAAATTTCCATGATTTTTCCGGTGCAGTTCGGTGTGATAAGACTTCCGGAGGATACGAAGAATGTAGAAAATCTCTTCGCTTTAATCGATACCGTTTTTGACGGGAAGGACTCCTGTGTACTGGATGTGCCGAAGTTCATTTCGGAATATGAGCGACGGGTTTTGATTGAGAATCTGATTGAAAAGGCACTTCGGAATAAAAGCTTTCAGGTGTATTATCAGCCGATTTACGATGTGAAGTCAGGAAAAGTGCATTCGGCTGAAGCGCTCTGCCGTCTGATTGACGAAGAACACGGAATGATTCCGCCCGATGAATTCATACCGATTGCGGAGCAGAACGGTGCCATCCTCGAAATCGGAAAATTCGTATTTGAAGAGGTCTGCAGATTCTATCGTGAAGGCGAAATTAAGGATCAGGGAATTAAGTATTTAGAGGTTAATCTTTCCGTGATTCAGTGCATGAGCAGAAGCCTTCGAATCACGTTTGATGAGATTTTAAAATGGTATTCGATGGATGCGGGCTGCATCAATTTAGAGATTACGGAATCCGCCGCAGCAGACAACCGGGAAGTATTGTTTGAGACCATTGAGAAGCTGAAAAACAGCGGCTTTACATTTTCCTTAGATGATTACGGAACGGGGTATTCCAATATTTCCTATATGTACGAAATGCCGTTTTCGATTATCAAAATCGACCGCAGCATTCTCTGGAAAGCCATCCATCCTTCGAACGGCGAAGGAGAGAAAAATGCGCTGATTTATATGGAAAACACAATCCGAATGCTTCAGGAAATGGGATATAAGGTTTTGATGGAAGGTGTGGAAACCGGGAAACAGAAGGAATATCTGGAAAGCATCGGGTGTGATTATCTGCAGGGCTTCTATTTTTCCAAACCAATCCCGGGGGATGCATTCGAGGAATATTTAAGGAAAATAAACCGGTAGGGATGGCGCCTGATCTTACTTATGGAAGAAGCACGATTATCAAAGCGATTATCGTGCTTTTTTTATGCATATACTTTTTGACAAAATGAGCCAAAAATGGTATCGTTGTATGGATTATGCGGTAATGAAAAGTCGTTTTTCAAAGACGGCGATGAATGGAACGGAAATAAGGAGGACATGGGCGTGAGCAGCAAATGCGTTTATGTCGGAGTGGACATCGGCTCGACGACAGCCAAGCTGGTTATCCGGGACGATGAGGAAATCATCTATAAAAAATATGAGCGCCACTATTCGCAGGTGCGTTTGAAGACGCTTAGCATGCTTGAGGATGCAAGGGAGTATTTAGAGGGAAAGGAGATTAAAATCGCAATCTCCGGTTCCGCGGGACTCGGCCTTGCAGAGGCCGCTGGCATTGCTTTTGTGCAGGAAGTCTATGCTACCTATGCACTGATTAAGGAAAAAGAGCCCGGAACGGATGCCGTAATCGAGCTTGGCGGAGAGGATGCAAAAATCATTTTCTTACGCGGCGGCGTGGATGAGCGAATGAACGGAACCTGCGCCGGCGGTACGGGTGCATTCATCGATCAGATGGCGACGCTTCTTAACGTAACACCCGATGAACTGGATGAATTGAGTTTGCAGTGCGGTAAAATCTATCCGATTGCATCCCGCTGCGGTGTGTTTGCAAAGACCGATATCCAGCCGCTCATCAACCAGGGCGTTCAGAAAAGCGACATCGCGGCATCGATTTATCAGGCAGTGGTAAACCAGACGATTTCCGGTCTGGCGCAGGGGCGTAAAATCGAAGGAAAAGTGGTATTCCTCGGAGGTCCGCTTTACTACAATAAGGGCTTAAGAAAGAGCTTTAAAAAGACCCTGAAGCTGGATAACGAACATGCGATTTTCCCGGATTATGCGCTGATCAGCGTAGCACTCGGGGCGACGATTTTTGCATCCAATCAGCAGGAAAGCTTTTCTTACGAAGACATTCTTTCCTCGATTCGTGCAACGCTGTCTGAAAAAACCACAGTAAATACGATGGCACCCCTCTTTGCTTCCTGGGAAGAGCGGGAGGAATTCAAGGCGCGTCACGCTAAAGAAAATGTCGAGTATGTTGATATCAATACCTATTCAGGGGATGCGTATCTCGGAATCGACTGCGGGTCCACGACGACAAAGCTTGTCCTGATGGGTTCGAATAAAGAGATTCTCTGGTCCTATTATGACTCGAACAAAGGCAACCCGGTCGATGTCGTAAAAAACCAGTTAATTGAGGTGCGTACGCTTTGCGGTGATCGCATCACGATTAAGGGAAGCGGGGTAACCGGATACGGCGAAGAACTGATTCTCAATGCCTTTCATGTGGATAAGGGACTGGTTGAGACGATGGCGCATTTCATGGCGGCGAAGCAGTTTGAGCCGGACGTGGATTTTATCTTAGACATCGGCGGCCAGGATATCAAATGTATCAAAATCAAAAATAATGCCGTGGACAGCATCATGTTAAATGAGGCATGTTCCTCGGGCTGCGGTTCTTTTATCGAGACCTTTGCAAAATCGATGGGCTATAAAGCACCGGAATTCGCACTTCTCGGATTGGAGGGCGATGCACCGGTAGACCTCGGCTCCAGATGCACGGTATTTATGAATTCTTCGATTAAGCAGGCGCAGAAGGACGGCGTTTCGGTTCAGAATATATCTGCCGGTCTTTCCGTTTCGGTTATTAAAAATGCAATCTATAAGGTAATCCGCGCGAATTCGCCGACGGAGCTCGGCGACCACATCGTAGTGCAGGGCGGAACCTTTTTAAACGATGCCATTCTCCGGGCATTTGAAAACGAAATCGGGCATCCGGTCATCCGGCCGATGATTGCCGGAATTATGGGAGCTTACGGTGCTGCCATTTATGCGATGGAGTCGGCATTTGCGAATGCGAATCCGGCAGAAAATGAATCCACACTTTTAAGCCTTGATAAGCTGCTTAAATTTACACATACCTCAAAAGCGGCAGTCTGCCCGGGCTGCACGAACCACTGTGCTTTGACAATTAATACTTTCTCCGACGGAGGCAGATTCATTTCCGGAAACCGCTGCGAAAAAATGAAAAACGGCGGCAGGAGAAAAGCAGAAGGTCTGAATTTATATGAGTTTAAAAGAAAGAAGCTCGAGGATATGTTTGATTCGGATCCTGATGATACCGATGTTGCAGAGGTGGAAATGGGAAATGCGGCGGTTTCAGACGATAAAGAAAAGAAGTTAACGGTCGGACTTCCGCTCCAGCTTGGTATGTATGACCTCGCACCGCTTTGGTACGGCTTATTTACCGACCTCGGATTCCGCGTGAAATTCTCCGGATTTTCCTCGCGGAACACCTACCTTGCAGGACAGGACAGCATTCCTTCCGATACTGCATGTTATCCGGCCAAAATCATGCACGGCCATATCGTGAAATTAATTGAAGACGGCGTGGATGCGATTTTTGCCCCCTGTCTTACCTATAACTTAGATGAAAATGCGGGCGATAATCATTACAACTGCCCGATTGTGGCATATTATCCGGAGCTGTTAAAGGATAATATGGATATTTTAAAGGAAATCACGTATTTCCAGCCCTTCCTTAATATCAATGACGAGAAGGAACTTGCGAGGGAACTTGCCATGCTGATGCCGGAAAAACTGGGCAAATATACCGAAGCACAGTATCTGCATGCGATTAAGCACGGCTTTGATTTATATCATAAATACCATGAGGCGATTCGCGCGGAAGCAGACCGCATCGTGGATGAGGCACATGAAAAGGGCATGCGGATTATGGTTCTTGCAGGTCGTCCGTATCATGTGGATCCGGAGATCAACCACGGCATCGATTTGCTTGCGGAAAGTCTCGGCTTTGCAATCATCACCGAGGACAGCATCGCATACCGTATCGGCAAAATTCCGACAAAGGTATTAAACCAGTGGACCTATCACGCACGCCTTTATTCTGCGGCAGAATACGTAACGCAGCGGAATGACATGGAGCTGGTACAGCTGGTAAGCTTCGGCTGCGGAATCGACGCAATTACATCCGACGAGGTCCGTTCGATTCTGGAGCGAAAGGGGCGCATTTATACGCAGATAAAAATTGACGAAATCAATAATTTAAGTGCAGTGAACATCCGGCTTCGTTCCCTTCTCGGAGCGCTTGAGATGAGGGACCGGGACGGAAAGAAAGGGTAATTTCCGAGGTAATTAATAGGCTGATATTTTTCATTTTAGATAGATAAAAGAGTTAAGTATAAATCAGGAAACAAATCAATCATGGATGAACAAGGCAGAATAGAATTTACAAAAGAGATGAAGAAGGATTACCGCATCCTGATTCCGACGATGCTTCCGCGTCATTTAAAAATGCTCGCGGCGCTTTTGAATGCGTACGGATATCATGCGGAGCTTCTCGAAAATACCGGCAAGGAAGTCATCGACACCGGGTTAAAATACGTGCATAACGATGCCTGCTATCCGGCAACATTGGTGGTTGGACAGTTTATTTCGGCACTGAATTCCGGAAAGTATGATGTGCATAAAACCGCGCTTTTCTTTACGCAGACCGGCGGCGGCTGCAGAGCATCAAACTACATTTCCTTAATCCGTAAGGCTTTGGTGAAAGCAGGATACGGTTATATTCCGGTTATTTCCTTAAATTTCGTCGGCCTTGAGAAAAATTCCGGCTTTAAATTAAGCATTCCCATGATGCGAAGAATGCTTTATTCCGTTGTTTACGGGGACGTGCTGATGGTGCTTTGCAATCAGGTAAAGGCACACGAAGTGCATAAGGGCGAAGCGGAAGCCATGGCGGATAAGTGGACAAAGCTCTGCGTGGATCAGTTAAAGAAGCCGGGGATTTTACCCTATTCCAAAATCAAGAAAACCTATGTGGATATCATCCGTGATTATAAAACCATCGAGCTTGACGGTAAGGAAAAAGTCAAGGTCGGTATTGTCGGAGAAATATATGTGAAATTCTCTCCCCTTGCAAACCGCTTTTTGGAAAATTATTTAATCGAAGAAGGCGCGGAGCCGAATATGGCGGGGCTTATGGATTTTGCGCTTTTCTATATTTACGGAAGAGTGCTCGAATATGATATGTACCGGATTCATAAAAAGAGCATCTGGATTTTACGGCTCGCATATAAGATTTTTGTGCGCAAGCAGCAGGATATTATCGATGCGATTCATAAGGAGAGCGATTTTGATGCGCCGACACCTTTTGCGCATACCGTTGCGCTTGCAAAACCGTATGTCAATTACGGGGTAAAAATGGGCGAAGGATGGCTTCTTGTAGCCGAGATGGTAGAGCATATCGACCGCGGAACCAATAACATTGTCATTACGCAGCCCTTCGGATGTCTGCCGAATCATATTGTCGGCAAGGGTGTTATGAAGGTGGTAAAAGAGCGCAATCCGGGAGTTAACTTAATTGCAATCGATTATGATGCATCGGCCAGCGAGATTAATCAGCAGAACCGGATTAAACTGCTTTTGGCGAATGCGAAGCAGGAGATTTAGGAAAACAAAACGTCTAAGGATACGTCGAAGAAGGAGAAGAAAGAGAAGGAAAATCAAATTGTACGTGCATAATAGGAAACGGGTGCGGCGCCATCCACTTCGCAGGTGTAGAGTAAGCCGTCTTCCATGCCGTTCAGGCCCATACCGGAGGTTGTAATAAAGAGCGTGTTTTTCTGTTCGCCAAAGTAACAGGAAGTGACATGCTCGGCCGGAACGGAAATTTCAGCCAACTTTTTCCCGTTCGCGGTGCTTCGCTTCTCAATTCTTTTACCACCCCATATGGCAAGCCAGAGATTATCATCGGCATCGATGCACATTCCGTCCGGAACGCCGTTTTCGACGGTAAACAAAACCGTTCTATTCGATATTTCCCCGGTTTCCAAATCATAATCATATTGAAATACTGCGTGTTCCAGCGAGTCGGCAAAATAAAACTTGGTTTGAAAATAAGACCATGCCATTCCGTTGGCAATCTTTGTATTTTCCTGCATGCATTTTACAACTCCCCTGTCATAACAAAAAAGTGCACCTTCGGGTTCATGGTCGTCATCGGCAACGCTTGCGCCGAACCAGATTCTGCCTAAAGGATCGGCCTTGGCATCATTGCATCGCCAGTAGGGGCGGAAGATTTTATCTAACGGATATAAAAGCGTTGCACTGCCATTTTCGTAGGTATATAATCCGTCTTTTGCCGCCAGGACGAAGCCGTTTTTATCCGCCAGCGGAACTGCGGCGCCGATTGGCTGTCCTAAGGAAAAACGATTCTTAACTCCGTATTGCATGGTCCAGAGTTCCCCCTTCGGAATATCCACCCAGGAATACCGCCTGTATTCCCTTGTATAGAAAGGGCTCTCGGCAAGATCGTATTTATTGAAGTCAAATAGTTTGGCGGTGAATTTTTTCATTTTGTAATCCTCTCTTTTTGACATATGGGGACGGGGATATAGTGTCATTTTTTAATGGTGGCGGATGACTTCGAAGCGTTGCAGACTGACCTCTTCTTCATCTCCGATGCCGGCTTTCATTTTAGAAATGGCAATCTGTTCTTCGACGGTATCCACGCCCTCCAGATCAGGCAGCAGAAGACCTCTTCGAAAGCCTTTCGTTACAATGACTCCGTAACGTTTTACATCCAGCTGGTCCGGGGAATCGATATCTTCCGGTTCGGAGAGTACGTCTACGGAAATATCCAAATCCGGCAGTTCCGACTTTGTGATTGCGGGAAAGCGGGGATCTTTCGTGGAGGCACTGATGGCATTTTGGATAATTTCCTCCGCTACACAGTCGGTGGTAGAAAGGATGGTACCGATGCAGCCGCGGAGGTTTCCGTTTTTATGGATGGAAACAAATGCGCCGGCCCTGCGGTTTAGCATCTCTTCGGGAAGTCCTTCCGGGACTGGGATTTTATACCCTTCACCGATATAGGTTTCGATGGTTTTTCTGGCCAGGGTTACGTATGCGTCTGAACTGTTTTCGGGATTGCTCATAATCTGCCTCCTTCTATTTTTCGTAGAAATCATATCCTGTAGTTTTCTGAAGCTGCGAAAATGTATCTTTCTTTAAATGTGACACAAAGGATGGAACGGGTGTGTCTACTCCGAGAAGAAACTGCAGATTCCGTAGCCGACACCGGTTACGTCTTCATGCGAGTACTGCGTGGCCTTTACGTTAAGGCCGTCCAAAGCGCCGGCCATGATAAGAAAAGAGCGGTGGCCGCATTCGGCTGCTTTATCACAGAATTCCTCAGAAAAATCGAAGAGTTCCGAAAATGCACCGCGGGAGCAGACATCCATAATCCGCTCGTCGTATTCAGGACCTTCCTTTGCAAAACCGTAAGGTCCGTAGGCCTGCAGTTTATGGGATAAATCGCCGCTGGCCACATAGACGATGCGTCTGTTCAGTTTATCCGCTGCAGAGGATACAAGCTGTCCGAGCTTATAATGGTCCTTATAAGAAAGTCCGGACAACCCGATTCGGACGATTTTTCCGCCGGAATATTTTTGACGGATAAAATATAAAGGGACCATGGTGCCGTGATCAAGCTCCGGATAAAGCTCGCCCTTTGTTCCGGCCGGAAGAGAGCATTCCTTTGCCAGACGGCAGATTTCCGAAACCATTTCGGAGTCGTATTTTTCCGTAAAATGAACCTCCGGAGCCCGGAATCTTGCAAAAGATCCGGATGCGCTTTCTCCCGGGGAAATATGAAAATAATCATAATACATCTCGGAATGCGGTGAGGAAATTACGATGGTATCCGGTGCAAGAGCTGCAATTTCTTCCGCAACGCGGGTGTATGCATCAGTGGTTTTCTGAATCTGTTTTTCACCGCCCCGACCGACATTCGGTACAATCAAAGGCGGATGCGGAACCATAAATGCTGCAAGAACGGGCATGGAAATCACCTCCTTAGATGCTTTCATTATACATGAAATTGCAAAAATGACACAAGGTGACGGGGATGATGTGTCAAAAAAAAAAATGACATATGGTGACGGGGGTAATGTGTCATGGTATAATCTATTGCATAGTAGTTAATTGATAATGAAGGAGTATATTGTTTGAAAGAAAACCATTTTTTCAGAAGTATTCTGACAATTATCATATGTGCAATCCTTGTGCTTGCTGCACCGATGACGGTATTTTCCGCTCCGGAGACTGCAAAAGGAGAGGAACTGATTATTGGTGTGCCAAAGGACCGGTGCCCGATTTTTTATTCGGATGATACGACGAAAGAAGCGGTGGGAATCGGGGTGGATTTAATGCGGTCCGCTGCCGAGGAAGCCGGATACCGTGTTTCTTTCCGAATTATGGAGGAGGAAAACCTGAAGGACGCTTTGGATAACGAAGAATATGATGTGATTATGCCCTTCGGAAGTGCGATTAAGAGTACCGCCGGACAATCCAGTATCGTTACGGAGAATCTGATTCAGACTCCTTTTACACTTGTTACAATGGGTGGAAATGACATGCCGCCTTTTAATGAATTGAAGGTGGGTATGCTTTACTCCTTAAGCGGCGCCGCAGAAACCGTTCATAATCTTTACCCCGGAATCGAAATAAAAATGTATGATACCATGCCGGACTGCGTGAAGGCACTTCGAAAAGGAGAAGTGGACGCACTTTTGCATAATTCCTATGTTTGGAGTTACGTGCTGCAAAAACCTTCCTATTCCGATTTGACGGTTCAGCCATCGGCGATGTTTTCCATGGATTTTCGTGCGGGAACGTTAGATACTCCAAAAGGGCAGGAAGTCGTTGAGCGATTAAATGAAGGAATTGCAACTCTTAGCGATACCAGGCGTCAGGCCATTATTCTTGACCACACTTCCAGACGCTTATACAAATATGATTTCATGGATTATCTTTATCAGTATGGATTGCCTATTTCCCTGATTGTGATTCTTTTTCTGGCATTGATTGTGATTGCGATTCAGAGAATCTATGTCATTCGTAAAGAGCAGGCCGAAAAAGTCGAGGATATGCTCGACCACGATCCCTTGACCGGTGTTTTAAGTATGCGGGGATTTCGGAAACGAGTGGAAGAATTACTGAAAGAAAATCCGGATATTCCCTATCTTCTTTCCTTTGTAAACATCAAAAATTTTAAATATATCAATGACAGCCTCGGAATGGATGCGGGTGATGATCTGCTACGATTTTTGGCTTCAAAGACAAAGGAAACCCTTTCTGAGAAAGAGGCGATGTGCCGTATTGAAGCAGACCGCTTTGCCGTACTTCGCCGTTCCGGCGGAGAGGAGCTGTTAAATAAAGATGATCAGGATGTGGTGGAGTCCATCCGGAATTATTTTGTGAACAAGGGAAAGGAAAACCGTGTTCAGATTTGCGGCGGAGTATATGTTCTGATCCCGGAGGACTACAAAAACGCTGATGTGGATCATATGCTGGATTTGGCCAGAGTTGCGGAAAAAAGAGTCCGGGAAACGAAAAGCGACGGATATGAATTTTATAATCCGGAACAGTGGGAGCGGGGGAAACGCGTTGCAAATGTCGTGAATCATCTGCATTCCGCTCTTCGGGACGGAGAAATACAGGTCTGGTATCAGCCGCAGGTGGATTACGGGACCGGCCGGATTACAGGTGCGGAAGCGCTTTGCCGCTGGAATCACAGCAGATTAAGCTGGCTGCAGCCCGCTGATTTTATACCGACACTGGAGGAATCCGGTCTGATTTATGATTTGGACAGCTTTGTCTGGGAGAGGGTTTGTCAGGATCTGAAAAGATGGAATGAGCAGGGAATAAAGAGATTTGTTTCCGTAAATGTTTCGCGTAATGATATTCGTGAAGACCGGGATATACCGAAGCAATTTTATAATCTGATTCAAAAATACAATCTGTCCACCGACCAGCTTCGTATTGAAATAACGGAAACCGCATTTGCCGAGAATTCGGATCTTTTGATTCATACCACGGAAAAATTGCAGGAGTACGGCTTCCAGGTTGAGATGGACGATTTTGGCAGCGGGTATTCATCCTTGCATATGCTTAAAGAAGTCCCGGTGGACCGCATCAAACTGGATCTTCGCTTCCTAACGGATGCGGGCGACCTCGAAAAAGGACAGCTTATTATCGGTTACATGATTCAGATGATTCATTCCCTTGGAATGCAGCTTATTATTGAAGGCGTGGAAACCGTCGAGCAGGCCGATTTTTTGATGGATCAGGGAAGTATGGAGATGCAGGGATTCTATTTCTATAAGCCCATGCCGGTCGAGGAATTTGAAAAGCTTGGTCAGTAACGAACTGTGTAGTCAGCAACAAACTGCGCAGTCAGTAACGAACCGGTAAAATGGCACCGGAAAACAAAAAATAAGAAGGACAAAAATGGGTACGCTGATTACATTTGAAAATGTGGGGAAGACCTATCATACCGGGGATATCGTGTATGAGGCTCTGCATGATGTGAATCTGACAATTGACGAAGGAGAAATGGTTGTCATTCTCGGCCCTTCCGGAGCCGGAAAAAGTACGCTTTTAAATATGCTTGGCGGACTGGATGCGGCATCTTGCGGAAGAATTATGTTCGGCGAAAAGGAAGTTACGGCATTGAATGATAAGGAACTTGGAGATTTTCGTGCCGTTGATGTCGGGATTATTTTTCAGTTTTATAATCTGATTCCGACGCTTACCGCATTGGAAAATGTTGCATTAATGAGCGAGCTCGGGATTGACATCATGGATCCGAAACAGGCTCTGGAACTGGTCGGACTCGGCGAGCGGCTGAATAATTTTCCTTCGCAGATGTCGGGCGGGCAGCAGCAGAGAGTTTCCATCGCAAGGGCAATCGCCAAAAGGCCGAGGCTGCTTCTTTGTGATGAGCCGACGGGAGCGCTGGATACCAATACCGGCAAGGAAATATTGAAGCTTTTACAGTCGCAGAGCAGGGATGACAAAAGGACGGTCGTAATGGTTACGCATAACGCCCTGTTTGCGGATATCGCAGACAAAGTCATTTATGTAAAGAACGGTACGGTGGAAGATATTTTCCTGAATGACAACCCGAAGGATGCGGACGAAATCAACTGGTAGATTTAAAAATATAATGACAGAGGTAAGCAAAATGGGCAATTCCGGCAAAAAGAAAAAGGGAATTATATGGGGAATCATCATCGGAGTGGTGGTTTTGGCAGCAGCCGTGGCGATATGCATTATTTTCTTCTTTCCGAAAAGCGTGGAGACCGTACCTGTGGAAACAGGTTCGGTAAGTCAGTCAGTAAGCGAGGTTGGTAACGTTGCTGCAGACGATGCAATCATCATCTATTCTCCGGTTTCCGGAAAAATATCCGAAGTAAATGCAAAAGAAAACGAGTATATAGATTCCGACAAAACGCTTGTGAAGTATGAGTTAAAATCCTTTGAAGACAGCGTGGAGGAAGCCGGTCTGAATACAAAATACTATCAGGACGGCTACGATGCAGCGGTTTCCAAGAATAATGAATACCGTCAGATGCTGAATACCGCAACTGCCGAGGAAGAGCAGAATAAATTTAATTACATGAATCTGTCGGATACAAGGGATAACATTTTGGTCAATCAGGAAGGCAGAGAGCAGGATATCGGAAATTCCTTAAAAATACTGAA
>CACZRH010000153.1 GCA_902783455.1 uncultured Lachnospiraceae bacterium
TCTGAGCATTCCGGGAAGTTTCGGAGAATACTCATATCTTGCTTTTTGAAGTGGTGAAAGATTCATAGCAATACTCCTTTATATAAATTATATTTTAACGTTTTTGCAACGCTAATATTCTATCATAATTCGCCCGATACACGCAACACCCCGTATCAGCGAAGAGGGAATCCTTCTCCCTCTGACTGTTATCCGTTTCCGCTAATAAATTTTGCAATTTTTTATGATACAAACTGAAATACCATATAAGCCGCATAAATAATCAGTAATGCAATTCCCTGGAAACGGTATAATTTTCCCTTGATTAATCCGGGAACGGTAAGTAAAAGCATAACAATAAATACAAGCGGAATATCCACAACAAGAGAAGCGTTCATGCCCGCAATCACCTTATCGCTCGGAACCGCAAACGGCCGGATGGTAACGGCCATACCGGAAACCAAAACGAGATTAAACAAATTGGCACCGATAATATTGCCTAAAGATAAAGCACCGTGTCCCTTTATCAGGGATGTAATTGCGGTAACCAGTTCCGGAAGGGAAGTGCCGAGTGCCACAAAGGTCAGGGCAATTACGGATTCCGGGACGCCGATTTTTTTCGCAATAATCGTTCCGTTATCAACCAGAAGGGTTGCACCGAATGCAATGATTGCAGCACCGAGAACAAGTAAAATAACCGCCGTAACGATTGACATTTCCTTTTTCTCTTCATTACCGTCTTCATCATCCGATGAATCCTTTACGGTCTTTTCAGAATTCTCTTCCGCTGCGTCTTTTTCGGAAACGTTGCCTGTTCCTCCCGTTCCTTTCTCATCACCTTTCATCTGTGCAAGAGCCTGCCGGATAACAAAGAACATGTATGCCAGAAAACAGCATAAGAGAATAATACCGGTCACTCTGGAAAAGAACCCGAAAACATAGGCATTAATCGCATAAAAAATCGCAGCCAGGAAAAAGAAAATAACCGGAAGTACCAAAGGCTTCTTTTCGATTTTTGCCGGCTTTACCGCAAGCGTTACGGCTGCAATCAAAGACGCATTACAGATAATCGATCCGATTGCGTTTCCGTAGGAAATTGCGCTGCTGCCTTTTGCTGCCGCCTGTGCCGAAACCATAACCTCAGGAAGTGTGGTTCCGATGGAAACCACCGTTGCACCGATTAAAACCTCCGGCACTTTAAAGCGTTCCGCAATCGCCGTCGCACCGTCCACGAACCAGTCTCCGCCTTTGATTAAAAGCGCCAGTCCCGCAACGAACAAAACAATTGCCGCAACGAGTGAAGTAATTTCCGTAGTGTTATTGATAATAAAGCAAATCAGACCGCCGATAAATAAAGCGATTGCAAATATGATATTCTTATCGATTCCTTTTTTTGCCGCCTGTGCACTCACGGTTTTTTCCTGCCTTTCAAATCTGTATTTGAAACAATATAACAGAACTACAATTGTAGTTGATTTAATCCATTCTTTCGAAAACTATGCTTCCGAAGGCTCCACACCCTCTTCCATCTGATCCACAAGATTCTTTAACTTCCGGCTGATGGATTTTAACTGGGTAACATATGCCGAATTGCTGTCCGCTTCCGCTACCATGGTATTTTTGATTTCCTCAATCTGTCGATTCTTGCTTTCAAACAGCTCGTTTTCCAGTTCATCGTACTGCTGGTCAATCTGCTTGATATAATCAGATGCAATCGAGGAAAAATTATTGAAGCACCGGTTTCTCGCTTCCATAACTTCCTTGATATGCTTTTCTTCCGCGATTTTTTCACCGACTGCTACGGCCACGTCCAGAGTTGCCATAATCGGATCAAAGAAATCCACAGCCTTTCCGACTTTTCCTGCAGTCTTTACGATTTTGACAATACCTAAAACCTTCGCGGCTTCCAACTTGATAAATCCGGCAAAATCCGCAAACTGTTTTACGAAATCCATATATTTTTCCGATGCCGCCATCGGTCCGGACAAATCGGTTTTATCGATTCTGGAGAATACATACATTCCGATATCGGACTGCAAAACTCCGCCGATTTCATCATCCATCTGCTTACTGGTTTTTTGCAGAATTTCCTCGATTTCTGAAAGGGTATTTCCGACAAGCTTTTCAATCTGCTTGCTGACCTCATCCGTATCGGCCTCGGTCAGTTTCTGCTCACCGATTTTTGCGGAAAATTCCGCACAGACATCCATAATGCCGCTTCGAAGTTCCATTTCTTTGCGGTTAATGGATGCCTTGGTTTCACGTCTTACGGAACGGAAGGTTCTGCTTAAGCGGTTTAAAACGGTCATCATGTTCTTGTCAAGTTCTGTACCGGTTCCGGTAATCTCCTCCGCGATTGCATCGGTAAGAACGTTGCATTTGGTCTCAAGCTTGGCAATTAAGCCCTTATTCTCGATTTCCGTATTCAGAAGCTCGATAAAGTTTTCAAAATGGCTGTATTCGATTAATTCCTCATCATCCTCGGTAACACCTTCCCGGTAATCCTTTGCATCCACAAACGCAATCGGGAAATCCTCCAATGCTCCGCCGAGGTTGGATAAGGTCGTACGAAGGGTCTTTAAATAGTTCTTCTTCAGCTCCTCAAATTCCCCGTCCTCCTGGGACATCTTATTGACAAGCAGAATGATTTTATTCTTATATGCCCTTTTATAGGCCAGCTCCACAAAATCCTTAATCAAAAGATCGTCAAACAAAGAAGACGTGATGCAGAATACCAAAAGATCCGATGCATTGATGGCCTCCTTAGCCGATGCGTCATGCTCCGTTTTAACGCCCGCATATAGTCCCGGGGTGTCAAATAAAATGACATTTCCCCATTCATAGCTTTCCGTCGAATCGGTCTCCACGTTTGCGGAAATGCGAATCTGACGGTTTCCGGTCAGTGCGGAAATAATCGTGGACTTTCCTGCATTATGCTGTCCCACGAAGGCGATTTTTAACCGGGACTCTTCCTCAATTTCTTTTAATTTTTCCTTTAAGGAAACTACCTGCTCGGAATTGTTTTCGCGAAGGATCCGCAAAACCTCATTTTCCAGCTCCTTTTCCTTTTCCGACATTGTCTGAAAAAACAAATCATTTTTCATGAATCACTTCCTCCTGCAGAATATCCGAAATCTGTGAAAGCGAATAAACAAATGTTACATTGTCGAACACCTCGTCCGTTATGGCAATGGATTTTCTGAATTCGCGTTTTACGCCGATTCTTGCAATCCGATTCTCATCCTTCATATCAATGATGTTTTCCTGTGCCATATAGTTTAGAATTCTGGCCGCATATCTGCGGTTCAAATCGGAAACCAGTTCCATCTGGTCGGTTAAGGTATCCGAAAGAGTCTTTCGAAGTTCCTCCAACCCGTTTATGATGATTCCGTAATACCGGTCGACTTTTCCGATAATCTTTTTATGTGCGCTTTCGAATTTATCCGTAATCTCCTGCTCGTTCTTCTCGCGCATCTCCTCCATGTTATTCTTAATGGATTCATAGAGTTTGGATTTCTTTTCGCCCAAAAGTTTCGCCTTAGATTTCATAAAATACGATGCCACACCGGCGAAAACCGCAACCCCTAAAAGCACCCATCCGACCGGGTTGGAGCCAAGCGCAAATGCAACAAGCGCACCGATTCCAAGAACTGCACCTCCGATTTCGGTACCGCCTCTGAAGTCAAATAAAATTCCCGTATCCACTGCGGCAAGCTCCCCGAACTCAACGGAAAATGCCATATCCTCTTCCACTTCGAGCAAAATATCTTCCACCTGCGTGGAGTACGCGTTCCAGACGCGTTCATATTCCGCTTCGATATTTTCTTTCAGTTTTCCTTCCGCCAGGAATTTTTTCCAGGCATCATTGATTTCATTCTTTGACTGTGCATAATGGAGATTTACAAATTGCTGCACGTCTTCCGTAATGAAATTCTCATATACGGCATCGACAGCATCCGTCAGTTCCCGCTTTCTGTCCTTCGCCACCTTTTTCATTTTCATCAGTACGGTGGAACGGTTTTTATCCAGCACACGGATAAAGGCATTCAGCGCATTGATCTGATCCCGGACTGAGGAAACATTGCATTCCATATGATATATGGACGCATTGTAAATCGTCTGGGAACGCATGATGATACCGGAGCTTTTAATCAGTTCACTGAGTGTTGCAAGAAATTCATGAATTCTGGAGCCTTCCATCAGGCGGCTCCGAATCTCCGGATCATTTTCCGTAAGCGCACATTTTGCCGCCAGCAGATGCACCGGAACCACACGGTAATTCGTAAATTCATGATTCTTCGAAACGTAGGTATGAATCCGGTTTAAATGTCCCTGAATGGAATCCTCTCCGTCCCTGGTATACCAGTCAAGCGGGTTTGCAAGGAACGCTTCTTTCTTTTTACTGCTTCGAAGGAAATTATCTTTTTTATTTAACAGAATTAATACGGGTTTATTCCTGTTTTTCATTTTTGCCAGGAAATTAAACTCTGTTTCCTGAATACTGTCGGAGGTCACAACGTAGCAGATCAAATCGCTTTCATCCGCCACGTCTTCCGCTATTTCCACATCCTCTTCTCCGCCCGGAGCACCGATGCCCGGCGTATCGATAATGCGGATTCCGTTCCAGTCGTAAACGTAATTATAACGGGTGGTTCGTTCGCTTCCGACACCGATGAATTCGTTGTTGATTCCACCGAGTAAAACCGAATGCAGGGTACTCTTTCCGGCTTTCGTTCTGCCCATGAAAGAGACCGTATAATACGCGGATGCCTGGGTCTGCTTATTATTCAAAAGCGCCAGGCTTTCTTCCGCGGATTTAATCATATTCTCCTCTTTTTCACGAAGCGTGGAAAAGAGATTTTCAAGCTGCTTTTTTTCTTCGGAATCGTTTAACCGGCCCTCATAGCGAAGAACCTTTTCCTGCTGGTCTTTTAAGAGTTTCGGCACGACGGTAAATAATTCCGAACTCCGGCTGATTCTGGCCGTGGAAACATCCAGATCCTCTTTTGCGACAAGCTGCATTTTTTTTGCGATTTCATCATATTCACTGCCACAGAACAGTGCCTTGTCGTAGCGGTTATTTAATTCCTTTAAAAACAGCTCCTTGGACTGATCAATCGAGGATTCATTTGTCAGAACCTCTTTTTTGACATCCTTCTGAATCGCCGCAAAACGTTTTTTATCGATTCGAAAACGCTTGCAAAGACGCTGAAAAAGGATTTCCTCCTTATCCCGGAATGTTCCGTCCTCATAGGCAATTAACATTCCGAAATAAAGGGTAAATGCCTTGGTCTCTTCCGTGGCATTGCATAACGTATCCAGAATATCGTCTAAAAGAGGTTTTCCGGGCATATCTTTGATAATCGCAATGGAGGTTTCCTTTACCTCCTCCGGAAAGCCGACGCTTTCTATTAATTTTTTAATTCGAAACCATTCCCGGTCATAAAGACGATTGTCATTAATCGCCATATATGTGGCAAAATAGATTACTTCCGGAATGATCACCAGTTTTCCCGCCATACCGTTCCCCAAAGAATTTTAATTACTTAACATTGACTGTAATTCCGCTACCGTGCCGTCATCCTTAATGCCGTATGCATCCATGTATTTCTTCATTCCGTTTACGTATTCCGTAATTTCATTCTTGGCAAGCGTTAACTGTCCGGTTGCTCTTGCAAGCTTTGCCTGGTCCTCGGTATTGATTCCGTCCAGCAAAAGAACGAATGCATCCGACATGTTCTTGGTATAATTCACATAATGATTATCAATATTAATCAGCTCCGGATCCGTAATGTTCGCATGTCTTGTAACCGCATTCTGGTTTAACTGAAGCAGGGAAGGATTGATCTTTGCCTGCAAACCAGCCTTAACGCCAACCCAGTCTCCGCTATTGATTGATTTATTTACCTTTTCCATATCACCCTGCAGGCTGTTCAGTAAATCTGCATCATCTGCCAGGGCCGCCCGGTACTCTACAAACGCAGTCTTCTTATCCAGATTAAAGCAGCCGAATAAAGACATACAAATCAGCAAAAGTACCATTCCGGCCGAAACCGCTTTCACACATTTTTTCATAATTTTCTCCTTTTCTTTTGACACATGGGGACGGGGATATTGTGTCATTTTCATGGTTACCCTGACATTTCCCCGAATCCGCAAATCGGTTTACCCGACATTCCCCCTATTTCGCAAATCGCTTTTTTGGGGCAAGCCGACATACAAAGTTATCGTATCATATTTTCCCTGAAATATCCATTTATTACGCAAATCTTCCGAATGGATTTTTTAAATAATTATGTGTTTGAAAAACAATTTTCGATATATAATGAAATCAGGCCGAATCTGCTAAACGGACCGGAAGGGGGATTCTATAATTATGAGTACGAAGGAAGATAAAAAATTTGCATCCGTAGCCATGTTTCCCGAAAATCCCAATTGGAAAAATGCCGTAAAAAGGGAACGGGAACTGTATTCCAGGGGTGAAAATGAAATCCGGTCCGAATTTGGCAGGGATTATACGAGAATTCTTCATTCCAATGGGTTTAGGCGTCTGAAACATAAAACGCAGGTATTTTTCAATGCAGCAGGAAACGACCACATCTGCACCAGAATCGAGCATGTGGCACATGTGGAATCCGTCAGCAGTACGATAGCAAGATCACTTGGGTTAAATGACGAGCTGACCAAAGCCATCGCCATGGGACATGATATCGGTCATGCACCGTTCGGACATCAGGGAGAATTTATCTTAAAAAAACTGACAAAGGAACATCTTGGAGAGGAAATCTGGCATGAACGAAACGGAGTTCATTTTGTCGATCAGATTGAGCTGCTGCTGGACCCGCAGGATTTAAAGCAGAACTTAAACCTTACCTATGCCGTGCGCGACGGAATCATCTCGCACTGCGGTGAGGTCGACGAAAACTGTTTAAAACCGAGAAACGAATATTTTGACATCATGGAACGCTTTACCACGCCCGGGCAGTACAATGCGGTAACCTGGGAAGGCTGTGTGGTCAAGCTCGCGGATAAAATCGCCTATGTCGGACGTGATATCGAGGATGCCGACCTGCTCGGATATTTCAATGAACAGGACAAAAACACGCTCAGGGAAATCGCCGAAAAATGCCATCAGGATGCGGTGAACACCACGGTTGTCACGCACAGTATGATTCTGGATATCTGTGCAAATTCTTCCCCCGAAAAGGGCTTGTGCTTCAGTCCGCAGATGCATGATATCCTGACGGAGTTAAAGCATTTTAACACTGAAAAAATTTATAAAAACAAGCGACTTGCATTTTACCAGCAATATGCCGAGCTGATTCTCAATTCGTTATTTCAGTACCTGTCCGGTCTTTATGATGAAAAAAATACATTCCATATATTACACGAGGAAGGAAAACATCATCTCTTTGTAAAAACCTTTTCGGAATGGTTAAGTCTTTACTGTGAGACGGACGATTCCTTCCCCGATTATGTGAAAAATCTTTCCAAAACAGCAAAAAATATCAAAATATACGGAAAGCTCGAAACCAAAAAACAGTATTTAAGCGCCGTCATCGATTTTATCGTGGGAATGACGGACAACTATGCCGAGGATTCCTTTAAGGATTTGTTAAATTGTTAAGAACAACTCTATATTTCGCGATAGAAGAAAATGCTTCCGTTTCCTTTTTTCTTTGCAATATTGAGTGCTTCTTCGGCGCGTCTAAACATTTCTTCCGCGGTAACCCCATCGCTGCCGAATACGGAGCCGACACTTGCGGTATATCCGGGCAGAACGTCGTCTGCCGCTTTTAATTTTTCATTGATAATCCGGACTTTATTCCGAATCAGTTCCTCCCTGTCGGAATCCACATGCAGCATAAGAATTGCAAATTCATCGCCTTCCAAACGGAATACGTAATCGTGCGCACGTACATTCTTTGAAAGCACTTCCGCGGTCTTTTTCAGAATCTTTTCAAAAGAATCCCTTCCAAGTTCTTCCGTGATTTTCTTGCAATTATCCACATCGATTCGAAGAAGCGTTGTCGTTTTAATATCAATACTTTGGGCCAGGAATTCATATCCTCTCTTGTTGTAAAGTCCGGTAAGCTGATCATGCGTTGCTTCAAAGGTCAGTTTGTCGATATTTGCAAGGTTCATGTTATACATGAGATTATACGTCTTTGCAAGGAACTGAATTTCATATGCTCCCTTCGGAGGAATACTCTTTTCCTCGCGAATTAATTCCACGCACTTCTGAAGCGGATGAATAATTAAAACAAAGGTTAAAAGAACAATACCAATCATAATGGCAATTAAGAGAATGGTCAGAACATGCTCTCCTAAAACCTGTTTTTTCATCTGAGCCGCTTTCTCTGCCTGTTCCTTGTTCATCTCACCGGAAAGCTGATTTAAGCAATTTTTCATGTAAGTCGAAATGGATTCTTTTTTCTGACGATACGTTGCATCAAATAAAAGTTCGGAAGCACGGACTTTTAAACTGTCACCTTTCAGCTTTTCATCTTCACTCTCAATTTCTATGTCACGGATTTCCGCAGGCGCACTGTCAACCGGAATGTTATAGGCCTTAAATGTCAACCTTGCCGCATAATATTCGCGATTCATCAAGTCCACGGATTCCGTCATCGCAATTTTCAAATTCCGAATTGCTTCGGAATCGGGATACTCTTTCTCCAAAGCATCCAGTGCTTTTTCACGACGTTTCGTCTCATTCGCTTCCCTGAAATAATTCTCCAGATACTGAATTTCACCCGTTACGGCAAAACAGCGCATCTGCTCGGTCAGATAATCGGAAGCAACCTGCAGGTCATTGGCATTTTCTTTTAATGACAGAATTTTAAGCGTAGTTTCCTGGTTTTCATTATAAAGCCGGCTGGTACGCGTCATGGACCAGAATAAAACTCCGGATATTAAAACCGCCAAAAGCAGAAAAACGAAGTTAATGTCTTTCAGCGAAACGCCCTCTTTTCTTTCTTCCCCTATATCACTCATCATTCTTCCTCCCTAAAACACAAAAAATCGGTGTTTTATTACAGAATACAGTTTCATTATACACATCGGACCAATCGGAATACAAGAAAAAAAAACAGGAATCAGGCTGATTCCTGTTTTTAAAAATGTGCGCCTGACAGGACTTGAACCTGCACGGTCTCCCACCAGAACCTAAATCTGGCGCGTCTGCCAGTTCCGCCACAGGCGCATACGAAATAAAAA
>CACZRH010000154.1 GCA_902783455.1 uncultured Lachnospiraceae bacterium
AGCCATCTTAGGGTTCCATCTCTTCGTCTGGTGTCCGAAATGAACACCTGCCTCAAGTAACTGTTTCATTGAAAGTACGCTCATTTTGTTTCCTCCATTGGTTTTCCTGCCTTTTTCAGGCATCTTCCGCATGCTAGGCGTATTTGCGGGAAATCACGAATCTGCCGCTTTTGTTCTTCGGCCTTTCGCACCAACTCCGCATTTCACATGCGTGCATTTTGCGCAACAGTAGCATTTTAACACAAAAAAACCCCTTCCGCAAGGGGTTTTTATTACTTCATTCCTTCCAGCTCATATGAACAATCGGGTCAGCGCAAACCGGGTCCTTCAGAATCTCTGCCAGCTCGGAATTCATATTCCCGTTTCTGTCAAACATGGAGACATGGTCATAAAAATCCCGGTCTTTGAACGACCCCCAGTTTCGTATGTGCGACAAATTGACGGCATCAAAGCCCTTTTCTTTCGCCCATCTTATAAAATCGGGAATTTCCCTGTAATTAGCCCTCTGAACAATCAATATTACCTTTACGTCATCCACTTTCTTTTCCTTGCGAAGCATCGAAAGGAAATCCATATTCTTCATTAAACGTTCAAAATTGCCGCCGCACCGGACTTTCTCATAGGTTTCCTTCGTCGCTGCATCTACAGAAACCATAAACCCGATCTGTTCATATTTTCCTTCCAAATGCTTCCATTCATCCGGTGTAAAAAGCGTCCCGTTCGTCATGATTATGACACTGTTTCTTTTCACCTCACCGTCGTAAAGCACTCTTTTATAATTCTTGGAAAGAAAAGTCTCCCCGCCGCCTCCGACCAGCAATTTTCCCGCCCTATCAAGCCATCCTGCCGCAAGTATGGCATTTGTACAGGTTTCAATTTCCAGTTCCGCATTTTCATCGTTTTTGGCATAGATCCCTTTTCTGCACGACGGACAATGCAGATTACACACATAATCGTTGGCGATATTAATATTGAAAGGAGAATCATTTTCCCTGATTTCCCTTCTTTTCAGCAGCGTTTTTTGTTCCTTCTCCTCAGAAAGCTTTGCGCAAAGGTTTCTGGAACAAAAGGTATAGGAATTATTGCGGATGGACAGGCGTATTATTTTCGCTAACGGGGAATTCCAGACTTCCGTTGGATTAGCGGCTCCTACATTGCCACAGGAAAGATCTAAAAAATCCGGGCATTCACACAGTCTTGCTGTTCCGCTCTTTCCGATCCACATCGTATTATAGGGGGTATCACAGGCGCAGCTGTTCTGTCTTGTGTCAAAATATACCGCCCTCATATATAAGGAGGCCATTGTGTGCGCCCTTAATTCCTCTACGGTAATTATTTTTTCCTTTAATTCCGGAAAGTCCGTTTTAAATCTTATGGCATCCGAAACAGCATGAAAACAGATATAATCATATTTTTTATATGCATTCTTTTTTGCAAAAATCTGCGGCAGCGTTTCCAATATTCCCGGTACTGCATAGATTGCATAAATAATTCTCTGGTAAAGCAGATTCTCCTGAAGCAATTGTTTCCTGCTTGGATTTCCGTCTATCCCGTTGTAATATCCGTTTAAAAGATCGACATATTTTTCCGGCGGCACCATAATTCCGTGCTTTGCAGCAAAACCGAATACGATTGCTTTCAGCCAACCCTTAAAACTTCCCGGATAAGACTTAAACGCAATCCTGCTGCCTTTTAAGTCATCCAGCAAATAAAAAAAATCTTCCGCAAAGAAATACTCTTTTTCGCAGGTAAGCCCCAGCGCTGCCATTTTCTTTTTTGCATCATTTCGGTCATACGTACAGCAGATGTATGCATCATACTTTAATACTTTTTTCTCTTTTAAGCCGGCCTGTGATTCTTCCCGCTCGTTTTCCTCTTCCAAAGCAGACCGGGCTTCATCCAATTCATTTTTATCTCCGGTTCCGGCACAGAAGTCATCCCACTCAAACGAATCCCCTAAATTCAGCCTGTTGGCAAACATAAATCGAAAATCAAGAGAAAGCTTCTTACTGCCTTCTCCGATTTCAATGATTCCGTATGCTATTTCGCTTTTCCCGTTTTCAGGATTCTTTAAAATACTCATTGTCGTTTGAATTATTGCCGTGATCTATAATCTGCATATATTCATATGCTTCGTTTCTGCTGTGCTTATATAAATTGCTTAAAAAGCTTACGTTTGATTTTCCTGCAACCAGTCCGTTGCAAAGACTTAATGTGTACATATCCCTGGCAATCTCGAACCCCAGAAGATAATGATGATTTTTCCGGTCGTTTTCACAAAAAGCCACCGACTCATTGCCGCTGCTTCGGAATACATCCGGATGAATTAACACCAAAATTTCTGCCATCGCTTCCCTGACTCTGTCATAAAAAGAAGCATCATCCGTTGCCAGAAATACTGCTGCAAACCGGCCCGTATCCATCGCTTTTTTTATCTCTTCCATCGTCGTTTTTTCATCTACGAATACGGGATGATTATTATACCCCCGCTTATAGTCCGTCCCTCTGAAATGAACACCTAAAACCTTTCCACCGTTTTCCGTTACCGCTTTCAAAAGATTCGATGCGTCCGCTTTTATGGACGGTTTTAACTGCAGATATTTTTGAATATAAGGGGTACAAAGAGCAAAAATCGACTCCTCACAATAGTTTTCCGCTTTATACGGATCAAGATCATACATGCTTCTGATCCGTTGCATGTGCCTGTAATCACAATAGCAGACATTCAGTGCCTGATTCTCATCATAAGAATTCTCATCTGAAACAAAATAGTATTCCCACGGATTCGAAATCTCTTTGCTCATATCTTCATCAAAATATGCAAAATCCTTCGAAAGCTTTATCACGGGAACGAAACCGTGCTGATGCGCAAAAATCAGAAAATGCATAACAAACCATACGGTGGCACAAAACCCGTCAACCCCGGTATTCTCCTTAATGACATATAATACCATTCCGTAATCCGTTGTACCGTTATGACGGATTTTGATATAATCGGCATTCTCATCAAACTCCGATACTTTTTCTATGTACCCCTCATCTCTTCGGATTACACGTTTCAAAGTATGCAGTAAAAGACGAAACCCGGACGTTTTATTTTGCTTTTTTCTTTTTTGATTCATATTAAGAAAATCCATTCTGACTTAATCTGTTACGGTTCATTCTTTACAGTCCATTTAAGAACCGGGGCGCATACTCCGGGACGTTTGGCCGGCCAAAAAGGAGAATCGCTTAAACCTCCCTGAATATACAGTTTTAAGCAGGGGGAATCCTCTTCGGGATTCACAATCCACTGAATATAGTGCAAACTTGCCGAGAAATAAATATAGTATTCCCCCTCATTTAAAAAATGCGTCGGGATTTCACCAATCAGGATGTTATTCCCGGGTCCCACATTATTCTCCTCTTTATAATCATCCGTCAGATAAGACCAGTACAGTAAGGTTCCGTCAGCATTATAAATTGCATAGCCGACGGTAAATGCATGATGAACCTTTTTCATATCCATTTCAATCCGGACAAATGCTTTGTCGCAGTTTTCCATCGGCTGTATTAATTCGCTGCCGTCTTCATTTATCAGCTTATAGTCCAGCAAATCAAAGAACTCATTATTATAATGGGACAAATCTTCCGATGTCTTTGTCTCATAAATTCCACTCTGATATTCGGTAATACATTTATCAATATCATCCCGCAGAACAATTTCTCCTTTGTTTAACAAAATTCCGGTTTGACAAAGCGATTTTACGGCATTCATGCGATGGCTTACAAAAAGCACCGTCCTGCCCTGCTTACTGCTTAGGTCATTCATTTTTCCGAGTGCTCTTTTCTGAAATTCCGCATCGCCGACAGCAAGCACCTCATCCGCTATCAGGATATCACTCTCAAGATGAGCCGCAACAGCAAAGGCTAAACGCACATACATTCCGCTGGAATATCTTTTTACGGGTGTATCAATATGTTCATTAATCTCACTGAATGCAATAATCTCATCCATCTTATCGTTAATTTCCGCACGTTTCATTCCGAGGATGGCACCATTTAAATAGATATTCTCCCGTCCGGTCATATCCGGATGAAAACCCGTTCCTACTTCCAAAAGACTCGCAACACTTCCTTTAATTCCGATGCGTCCTTTCGTAGGAACCGTTACCTGACTGATAATCTTTAAAAGTGTGGATTTTCCGGCACCGTTTTTTCCGATAATCCCCACCCGGTCTCCCTGTTCGATTTCAAAACAGATATCCTTTAATGCCCAAAAGCCATCCCGGTCCGATACGCTTTCTCCGATTTTTAACGTTTTATCTTCCCTGCCAAGCTTACGTGATACCCAGGATTTAGCATCCGAATAAAACATCCCGGTATTGATTTGCCCGAGCCTGTAATATTTCCCTATATTCTCTGCTTTAATTACAATATCACCCATAATATTTTCCGCAATTTAAATGACATCCACAAACGCTTTTTCATTTTTATTAAATAAGAGTATTCCGCCCAGCAGAAATAAAAATGTACACGCAATACTGTACAAAACACTCTGCCAGGATATCTCCCCGACACCAAAGCAACAGAACCGGAAGCACTCTATAATCGCCGTAATCGGATTGAACATAATGATCATTTTTAATTTTCCGGTCACACCGGAAAGCGGATATACCACCGGGGCCGCATACATAAGCATTGACAAAAAGAACGTCAGCGCCATCGCCAGATCCCTGTACCTTGTGGTGATGGAGGATACAATCAGTCCAAGCCCCGTGGCCATCAGAATCAGCCAGATCATAATCAACGGCAGGAATAATAATTTAAGGGATAAAAAACCGGCATACCCTTTGAACAGATAGATTATAAAGAGTATGACAAATAATGAAAACTGAATCAGAAATTTCAGCGATTCACTGAAGATAACGGAAATCGGAACGGTCAGTCTCGGAAAATATACTTTTCCGAAAATATCTTTGTTAGTATAGAATACCCTCGCCTGACATGTCAGTAAACTACTGAAAAATGACCACAGAATGGTTCCGATGGAATAAAACAAAATCGGCGGAATATCATCCGTACTAAGATTCGCAACATGTCGAAATACAATCATAAACATGATTGTGGTAAAAACCGGCTGGGCAATATACCATAACGGTCCTAATATGGTCTGCTTATAAGTGGTGGCAATATCTCTTTTGACAAACAAAAAAATCAAATCCCTGTACTCCAGAATCTGACCGATTCGTAAAGAGAAGGGGTTCTGCTTTGCTTCTATTACCGTATCCCATTTATAATCATCAAAATTCATTTATGATTTCATCCCGCCTGTTATTCTGCACAATTACCGGTATTAAAAAATTCCCAGCCGGATCAGGAATGGTTCCGCAGATTTTCTTATTTTCGTATAAAACCAAATTGTCCTTTTCAACTTAAGCAACGATAAAATAATAATCATAAATTCCGTAAAGGTAGTTCTTTCCGCCGGTCTGTTCCGAAGAGGATATTTTATAATATATTTCATAATCCTTCGATAATTCCGGTCATTCACCACCTGTTCAATAATTGCCAGTTTCTCTTCGGTTAAAGGGCCTTTGCAAATCGTTTGAAAAATAAACAAATAGATACCATAAAAATATACCTTGTATACATGATGAACAGCCAAATATTTCAGATGTTCATCCGTAATTTGTTCGGATATTTTTCTGTTCACAATCAGATATTTATTAACCCCGGCAAACGCGCCCTTTTGCAATTCGGAAGTAAGCCCGTCCTTCCGCACTAAGTATCCGTACAATTCCTCATTCACATAAACGACCTTCGGATTATTGTCATAATAATACCGGGCACAGAACAGACTATCCTCACAGGTTGATACATTCTCGTCGAATAAGTGTTTAATCTTTTCCCTGACAAACAATTTATTCCACAGAATGCATGTCAAATTATCTCTGAGAATTTCAAAGTCTTTGTTTCCGCTATAATAGTTTTTGTGTACGTGACGAATTCTCTTCCCGTATTTAATTTCAAAATACCCGCATACCGCCAGTCCCGCGCCGTTTGCTTTGATGGCTTCGTAAAGCTTTTCTAAAAATCTTTGATCAACACAGTCATCCGCATCGATAAAACTGATATACGTTCCACTCGCTTTTCTCAGTCCGAAATTCCGGGCAGCACTGACACCCTGATTCTTTGTATGAAATACTTTTACTCTTGCATCCGTTTCGGACAGTTTGTCACAGATTGCACCCGACCCGTCTGTGGATCCGTCATCGATTATCAGAATTTCATAATCGTCGAACGTTTGATGAAGCACGGATTTCACGGCATTCACAACATATCTTTTTTTATTATATACAGGAATGATTACG
>CACZRH010000155.1 GCA_902783455.1 uncultured Lachnospiraceae bacterium
AGGTTGAAGAATCTTAACCGGATCTTAGGGCAAATCTTTTTTATTATTTCCTACATTTAACTTACGCTATCGATGAGGCTGCCGAACTTTTAAATAAGTTAAAGTCAATGTAGAATATATTATAGAATGCGTTTATGACAGAATTATTAGTTTTCATAACCATATTAATCATTCTTCTTTTCTTCGCGTTTTTTGCCGTTATCACGTTTATTTCGATAAAAACCGGAAGAGTGGAATCTCCGCAAAAACGGGCCGGAAGACAGGGAGAAAAGATTGCTACAAATATCATCAGGGAAGTATTAAATGATGATGATGTTCTTTTCACAAACCCGGAAATATCCGCTGACGGAAAACAAACGGAACTGGATAATCTGATCATTAACAGTCACGGCATATATATCATCGAAGTGAAGAATTACAGCGGAACATTATATGGAACAAAGGATGATTATGAGTGGCTTCAGATCAAGATGACGTCAGGCGGCAATTTTTACCAGAAGAGCGTGAAAAATCCGGTCAAACAGGTAAATCGTCAGATTTATATCCTGTCACGATTTTTTAAGGAAAACGGAATCGATGTCTGGGTTGAAGGATATGTCTTTCTTTTGGAAAACAATTCCCCGATAGCAGACCCCTGTATTTTAAGGACACAAAAAGAGATTGCGTATGCAATCCACACGGACAGTCGTAAAAAAATCGATAAAAAAACCAAAGAAAAAATAATTTCGCTTTTGAAAATGACACAAGGTGACGGGGATAGTGTGTCATAATTTATATGTGATGAAGAGGGAGAAAACATGAGCCGTTTAAAGGAAATCCGCAAAGTAGTGGAAAAGAAATTGAATAAGATGGAAGATGAGGATAAGCGCAACAGTGCCGTCAATCACCTGTATGGTGTGTCATTAGCTGCTACGTTAATTGCAAAGAAACGCGGACTGGATCCGGAGCTGGCAGCAATAGCGGCCATGCTGCATGATCTGCATGCATATAAAACCGGTTCTTACGATGACCATGCTCACCTGGGGGCAGAGCTTGCGAGAAAAATTTTGGAAAAGCAGGACGACATGACGGAGGATGAGATTGATATTATCTGTTCTGCGATTTATCACCATGATGATAAAGCAAACATTGATTCTCCGATGGATGAGGTGTTGAAGGATGCGGATGTGATGCATCATGTGATGAACGATTTATCAAAGCCGGTCAAAGAAAAAGAACAATTAAGATACGATAACTTATGTAAGGAGTTTGGGTTAACTTAATGTACGAATCCTTCCTTTACGGAAATGAAACTGCAGAGATTTTACTGATTCAGCCGGTAGACGAAAGAGAGCTTGAATCCATCCCGAAAGAGGTGGAAGAGATTAAAAAAATGGCCGGAGCGGAGGATTTTGCGCTTTTAGCGGTAAAGGTGGATTACTGGAATATTGATTTATCGCCATGGAAGGCGCCTGCGATTTTTGGAAACGAAGATTTTGGGGATGGTGCAACTAAGACATTACAATATTTAAACGACCTGGCAGAGGGTGAATATAAAGGCAAAAGAATCATTTTAGGCGGATATTCCCTTGCAGGTCTTTTTGCTTTATGGGCCGGAACGAAGAGCAGTTTCTTTGGCGGGATTGCAGCCGCATCTCCATCGGTATGGTTCCCCGGTTTTACGGATTATTTAGCAGAGCATAAAACCATGACCGATGTTGTATATTTAAGCCTTGGGGATAAGGAATCAAAGACGCGGAATGCCGTGCTTGCGACAACGGATGAATGCATTCGAAAGACGGAGAGATTGTTAAATGCGCAGGGGATAAAATGTATTCTTGAATGGAATGAGGGGAATCATTTTAGGGAACCGGAGAGCAGGATGGCAAAGGGGTTTGCGTGGATTATAAAGGAGAAGAGATGAAATCGATTTTAATCAAGGATACAACAAAAGAAGAGCGGGAGCAGATTGTTGCAGATTCCATCGGAAACATTAACGGCGGGTGTGACGGATGTATGTCCGGACTTGCGGAAATGTATCAGGACTATATTGACGGAAAAAAGGAAATCCGCGATATCAACATGGAGTTTCGCGCACGCTTTGAATCCGGCATGGAAGGTCCGGAAAAGACGGAGTGCGGGTATAATTGGAAAAGATGAATTATAAAGAATCAAAAGACGCAACAGAAAAACAGAAATATAATTCCATACAATACGAATTGTTCCTTTGGAACAGGGTGCATTTGATGAAGCTAAGCGACGGAACAATGATGTTCACAAGGGCGCGATATGTTGAGGATGCGTTGTTTCCGGAGCTGATTGTGCACGGATATAACGAGGCGAATGACTGCGAAGAGGAATTTTCGCTTAAATGCTGGTCGAAAGCAGACGAATGCACAAAAGAAGAGTGGATGGAAATCTATAAAACTTCCGGGGAAAGTCCGGCGTATTCCTTCAGTGAGATTGAACAGCGGATCAGAGGACACCGGATGGAACTGAAGATTTTATTGGAGCAATACGGGGAATGATTTTCTAAGGAGAGATTGGAATGGTAAAAGAAATTGTAAGGGATCCGATTTTTCTGGTGCAGAAATCGGAGCCGGCAACGGAAGCGGATAAACAGACAGTAACCGACCTTATGGATACGCTGAGGGCGAATCTTGACCGGTGTGTCGGGATGGCGGCGAATATGATTGGGGTTAAGAAATGCATTATCGTGGTTGCATCGGGGCCGTTTTTGTTCGCTATGATTAATCCGGTCATTACGAAGAAACAAAAACCATATCAGACGGAGGAAGGCTGTTTATCGCTGAGCGGAAAACGAGCCTGCACCCGCTATGAGGAAATCGAGGTCGATTATCTGGACGCCGATTTTATAAAGAAGCACGGCAAGTATACCGGATGGACGGCGCAGATTATTCAGCATGAAATAGATCAT
>CACZRH010000156.1 GCA_902783455.1 uncultured Lachnospiraceae bacterium
AGGAGAACAAGGTATACTTCGTACCCGGCAAGGCAGCAAATGCAGGTGGTGTTGCCACAAGTGCACTTGAAATGAGCCAGAACTCCGAAAGACTTTCCTGGACTTTCGAAGAAGTTGATGCTAAATTACAGGGCATCATGATCAACATCTTCCACAACCTTGACGATGCAGCTAAGAAGTACGGCAAGGAAGGCGATTATGTTGCAGGTGCAAACATCGCAGGCTTCTTAAAGGTTGCTGACGCCATGAAGGCTCAGGGTATTGTATAGTTCATGGTTTCGGATAGGAAACGAAAATTAAAATCATAGTTGTAAAAGGGAATATATAAAAATCATCACCCCGCAGGCGGATATGTCTGCGGGGTGTTTTGTGTTATAATAAAGCCGTACGAAATTTCGAAAGGGGATGCCAACCATGATCTTTGAACAAAGCGATAAGGAACGCATGATTGAGTGTTATAAATCAATAAGAGATCCCGAATTCCTGATAAATAAGAATATCGATTTTGTGGAATCCGCTGAGAGTAATTTTAATGCGGAAAGATATAACCCTTTTGTGGAAAATGTGGAAAGTATTTTGGATAATTTCAGGCATCATATCATTGGCAAATACTGGCCGGAAAAAGGTGATTTGAGCCTTTATAAAGCAAATCGGGACGACGATTATAAAGATCTTTTAGAGAAATTTAATATCGTTATTAAAGATACATACATAGAAGAGGCGCGCCAATCCGGTAACATTGTAAAGCATGCGTCCGACAATGAAGTATCCGAGGAAACGGCGCAACATTTATTGATTTCTTTATATGGATGGATTTCCAAATTTTGCAAAATAATAAATTATTTATATGACATCAATTATGTAAAAGTAAGAATCGTAGAAAGAATGACCAATAAAAAAATGCTTGGTCTGGTGGTTGTGATAGACCGTTTTGGTGAAAGAAACGATGCGGACGGTTTTGAATACTGTCTAATCAAAAATAAAGATACGGATATAAAAAAAATCCAATCATTCATTCCGGCGGAGAAGTGTCAGGTTCCGTTCGGAGAAATTGACGATGGCAAATTTGTTGCCGTCCGATATAAGAATGATTCCATGAAGGAATATGCTTATGATTTTTACGGACCGATTGAATGGAGTCGATTAAAGAAAAAGCAGAATGTTTCGAAACCGGAATATAATAAAACCGCTAATAATACGAAAAAGGAATTAAATGAATCCGTTTCGAAGGAAAAAGTAAGCAGTCAGGATATTCTGGACTGTTCCGTTAAAATGTTCTGTAAAGACATCAATATCATTTTAAAAGACATCAATACCAATAATGATACTGAAGTGACATACTCTTTAGACAATCTTTTCTACAAAAAAGAATGGTTTCCGAAAATAGCGGGGAATAGCGGAAATTCCATGACATTTCCGGATTATATTTTCGATTACCTAAAAAAGAATGACAAAGAATTGGAAAATATTTTATTGCATTCTCCTATGGGTGGAGCGGGAAAGACTTCTTCACTGATTTGGACGGTAAAAGAACTTTTGAATAATCCGGTAAAATATCAGCAAAAGAAAATGCTGATTCCGTTCTTTATTCCGGCGACCAGATTATCCAATGTAAGTCTTGAGGAATATATTACAGACCGATTAAGAGGATATTATCCTCAAATTTCCAAAGAAGCAATAAAGTCTGAATTAAGCCGTCCGGATGTCCATTATCTCGTCTTTGTTGATGCATTAAACGAATGTCCCAATCATGATAAGATTGAAATGCAGATTAAAGATTATTCCGAGTGGGATCATATTTCTTTTGTTGTATCCTACAAAGAACCGTTTTTGCCGATTCGACTGGAAGAGCGGTTTAAAAAGATTGCATTATTACCTTTGGAAAAAGCGGTCATAGAAAAAACGATAACCGAAAAAACAGGGATGGATGTTACCCGGCTGGATGAGCAGATGCTGGAATTGTTAAGCCATCCGTTTTTTATAAGCCTGTATGACAGGATGGCCGAAGATAAAACTGACGATGACCTTAATGAGTATTTATCGGATGCCTATACTTTGGTGAATCATTATTTTGAAAAACACATTATTCCAAGTGATAAAAATATAAAAACAGATCCTGAAACAATAAAGCACATTATAAAAGAGGAATTTCCAAAAGAATGTTTTTCACAGCTTCAGTCGAAACGCAAATATTTCAGTGAAGAGAATGGAACCATTAAAGCTTTAACGGAAATCGGATTGCTGTTTCCGAGTGATGAAAGCGAGCTTAATAAAAAGTATTTTTTCAGAAATGAATTATTCTTTGATTATTTTTGTGTAAAAAGAATTTACGATGTTTTTGAAAAAAAGGATGTTATCACTTTGGAAACCCTGTTAAAACAGGATCTTCCGTTTACTATCCGGTTGATGCTTGCACAAAAGTTGAAAAGCGAGAATCGCCTTGCGGAATTCACGGCACTTCTTGATACCGATAACAACAATGTAATGCTGCAAAGATCCATCATTGCACTGTATGAGGCGCTTTCAAAAACAAT
>CACZRH010000157.1 GCA_902783455.1 uncultured Lachnospiraceae bacterium
GCAGTATATTCTTCCGGTGTATAATCAATTCCTGCTGCTTTCAGCGTACTTTCCAGCCTCGCCCTTTTGTATTCGTTCATCCGGATTACTTTGGCAAGTGCCTGACTTCCTCCTGCAAGTGCATTATCAATAAGATCCGAAAGGCTTATATTCTTCTTTGCCGAGTCCTTGATTGCCTTGTTGCTTCGTAAGGTCGGAAGTTTCAAGACCGTTACCAGAATCAGATAAAGCCCGACCGATAACGTGAAAAACAGTATCAAAATCAGTATCTTCATAAATTCTCAAACTCCCTCCTTAGTTCTTATACTCAATCGGTTTCGTCAGCTTAATGACGAATGCAGCTGAAACAAAAATGACCGTTCCGCAAATCGCCAACATAATCTGTCCGGGAATCGTATGCATCAGTGTGTTATACCACTCATGATTTAAGAAATACAAAAGCGGTATGTTTGCCACTACCAGCACCGCCATTGTCAAAAATTCCTTTCGCGGTTCTTTCAACATGTATTCCAGCTCCGAATTCACAATTCTTGTATCGGACAACTTTGCCACAATCGGCACCAGAGTTGACTTTAAGGATCTGTCATACTGACAGGCCTTCATGGCATCCACCCATTCCGCGAATACATCATTTTTAATTTTGCCCTTCAGCTCTTCCAATCCTTCATCTACGTTCGGATTAATAACTTTCACACGGGTTACGAAATCGGCAAATGCATTTTTGACCGGTGGATTCAAATGCGGAAGATTCTCTTCCACGCTTGTGATAATATCCTCATTCCGAAGATATGCGGTTGTAATAATCGAAAGTGCGGTCTCTAGCTCCGCAGATATTGTCTTTTTATAATGTGATGCGGTCAGTTTCACATACCAGAACGGAATAAATGTAAACCCGATTGCAAAAACCGGAATCAGGAAATAGTTCCCTAAAAGAATTGCAATGACTGCACCGGCTGCAAAGAGAAAAAACGAGACCGTACACAGTAGCGGAAAGGAATCCATTCTTCCGGTATCGGTCAGTATTTCCACTGTTTCTTCGAGTCCTCTTTTTAGGAAGGACTTCTTCTTTTCCTTCGTCTGTTCCAGAATTTCTTCTCTGATGCCTTTGGGACTCGAAATAAGCCCTTCAAAGACTCCGCCGATAAAATCCTCGAGTTTTATCCGAAAAAGCGAAAATAAGCCAAATATGAGTCCAAAACAGGCCATGATTTTTAACGTTGTCATTTCATCCCTCCAATCATCTTCTCCAAAACATCTTTCGGCATACCGTTTGAGATAAGGCGACGTTGCATATTGTGAGAAATGGAAGATTCCTTCACATGCTCCCCGACAATAATGCATTTATTCCCTTCCCGCCGGTTTTCCTTGATGTCATACCTAAATAATGTCCGGTTCTTCCTGGTTCCGTCCGGCAGAATCTCACACTCCATGATTTCCATTACCTTACGTTTCTTGTTATCCAGCTGCTTTGCAAAAACCACAATCGGAAATGCCTCTGTCACCAGCTTCATCAAAGCTTCGTCGCTCATATCCGAAACACGTTTGCAAAGCGTTACCATTCTTGCATAGGTTGCTTCACAGGAATTGGAATGGATGGTTGTTATAACAGTATGTCCGGTTCTTGCAGACTCCTGCGCCGCATATGCTTCGGATGATCGCATCTCCCCGACACAGATAATCTCCGGATTAAAACGTAGTGCCACATCCAGTAAATCTTCCTGGGTAATGTCCATGCTTTGATTTTCCGATGGTCTTGTAAGAGTATGAATGACACTGTTTACCACCTGACCATTCTGTTCCTTTACCAGAGCCAGCTCCCTGGATCCGTTTTCAATGGTAAAAATACGTTTCTCATCCGGTATCGTGGTAAGTAACCACCCGGTCAGTGTTGTTTTTCCGCTTGAAGTTGCACCGGCGACACAAACGCTGATTCCATATCGGATACACATGGTCAGAAAATCCAGCATCTCTTCCGTAGCAGTTTCGGATCTTAGAAAATCTTCTTTCTGTAAATTCTGCGGATTGACGATACGGATGGATGC
>CACZRH010000158.1 GCA_902783455.1 uncultured Lachnospiraceae bacterium
ACCTTCCCACGTTTGCTTTCGTTCACCTCCGTAAGCTCTTCGATATCATCCGCCGTAATCACTTTCGATTCATAATTTCCTTCATTTGTGTAGAAATTCACAGCATGCCGGCGATATGCGTCTTCAAAAATATTGCGAACGGTTCGTCCGTTTCCGAAATTGTCTTTTTTCATTTCCGACCGGATGACCTTTCGGAATTTCGTAAGACCCTTTTCGTTTACACTCATGTCATGCTCTTCGCAGTTCTGCTTAAAAATCTCGCAAAGCTCATCTTCCGTAAAATTACGGAATTTTACCGTAATGGGGAAGCGGGATTTCAATCCCTGATTTTCATTTAAAAATTCTTCCATCTGCCTTTCGTATCCGGCCAGGATGAAGGTGATATCTTCCTTTCTTTCTTCCAGAATTTCAAGCAGTACCGAAACCACCTGCGCGGTCTTATAAGGATCCATGGCGAGCATGTAAATTTCATCGATAAACAAAACTCCGCCAAGTGCTTCCCTGCAGTATTCATTCAGTTTCTCTGCAGCATCCTGCACATACAAATCTTTCGCAGTAATCATCTTTGCTCTCGGAGATTTGGCTACCCCGATGCTGAATAACATCTCTGAGAATAATCTTGCCGTGGTCGTTTTGCCGGTTCCCGGATTGCCCACAAAAATCATATGATTGGTCGTAGGCATTTCAATTTTATTCTCCTTGGAGAAACGGTTACTCAAAACCTGCTCCGTGATGGTATCCTTTGCATCATCAATTCCGATCAGTGAATTCAGTTCCTCCTGCAGACTTTCAAAGGTTCTGACATTCTTGCTGATTACAATGTCCGCTTCGGAAATAAACCATCCGTCATCCTCTCTCTTTAAGCTCTCAATTTTAGACTGCGTAAAGATGTTTTCAATGGATCTGGCATTTCCGAAATTCTCTTCAAAACGCATGGATGTGATTTTTCTTCGAACGGCCTCAATGGTTTTCTCATCATATCCAAAACCGTTTTCTTCGCACATATATTTAAAAATATCAATCAGCTCTTCATCATCATAATCCGGAAAGGTAATGTCATAACCAATCCTGGAAGTAAGGCCGGGATTGCTCTTTAAAAAATCCCCCATCTCCTTGTCATATCCGGAAAAAATCACGAGCGGATTATTTTTCAGCTCCATTCTTTTAAGGAGCTTACTGACAACTTCCTGGCGGTAACTGTCGCCTCCGTTTCCGAATCCGCTTACGTTCAATACATATGCCTCATCGATAAACAAAACTCCGCCTTCCGAACGTTTAAAATATTCTTCCACCTTCGGCCCGCTGTGTCCGACATACATACCAAGCATGTCCGTTGCGGAAATTTCGCAGACATAATTTTTCTGAATCACGCCCATGGAAGAAAAGAGTTTCGCAACCATCCTTGCAACCGTTGTTTTTCCGGTTCCGGGATTGCCTCTGAAAACCATATGCATAAACGGCATCTCTTTGCCCTTTGCGATGTTCTGGCAAAGGATTCCGATATTCCGGAAGGTTTCCTTGATATCCTCGAGTCCGACCAGTTTCTGAAATTCCGAATCGATGGTCTCAAGCGAAACGTTTCGATGATAAAACGGAATACTGTCTTTTGTGAACTGACGGCAATTTCCAATTTTCTGATAGGACAGATCCCGCATCCAGTCGAAAAGATTATTTACAAAATCCATGTTCGCCAGATCAGCTTTGGAATAAACGGTATCGATATATTCACGGAATTCCTCTTCAAAATCGTCCGAATAACTTCCGATTTCCGTCTTAATGCGATTCATCATGGCCGTATAGATTTCATCCTCTGTCATGTTGCCGATATAAATATGATGCCTGAAGAACCGGTAGTACAGGAAGGATCTTGACTTAACACGGCTGTTTAAAATATCCTTCGGGACAACGAAAATAACAATTTTATTTTCCATTACCTTCGTTATATTTTTCCATGTTCTGTCATACTGTTTTCTTTCGGATATGGCAGAAGAAGAGGATTCATCCGTTGGAAAATACTGGTCATTCGGAAGTGCATTCAGGATAATCAGTGCATCTTTCGAAACAATCCGGTCTACCGTGCTGCTTTCTCCGCG
>CACZRH010000159.1 GCA_902783455.1 uncultured Lachnospiraceae bacterium
AAGAGTTGATTCCAGAACAACTGCAAGACCGGGCGATACCATTAAGTTTGCTCTTGATGTTGAGAAGATTCACGTATTCGATAAAGAGACTGAAATGGTTATTACCAACTAGTTTAAAGTAAATAATAAAATATGATATAATAAGGGTGTCTGCGGATATGCAGACACCCTTTTTATACTTTATATTTTTGGAGACATTTCGTGAAACTAAACACCAGGCTCATCATTATATTCTTTGCAATTATTTTCCTTCCCTTTATTCTGGCGGCTACCACGTTTTTCGTAATCTGCGGATCCATGGTCTGGAATTTAAAGCATACCTACGGGATTAAAGATGTTCCGCTGTCGGCGGCATTAAGCCCCGCGGAGCTTTATTCTTCCGTGACGGAAAAATACATGGATATTCTGAAGGACAAGCTGAGCACGGAAAGTGATTTTTATAAAAACGCCGATGAAATTCAGGAAATAGACAATCAGTTAAGTCAGCTGTCTTCCTTTTTAATCGTAAAGGGAGATGATGAAATCTATTATATCGGTGCGGATAATGAGAATGATCCGGTGCTGGAGGTATTGCCCGAGGCCGGGATTTTACCCGAAGGGGAAAGCGCGAGTCTTTACTACAATGATATTCACCGTGTTGTAAAGCAGCGGAATTATGTCGGTGCAGACGGGCGGAGCGGGACGATTTACGTCATAACCTGCGTCAGTATGATTATCTCGGACGTGACCGGAACCGGTGTCATTATATCCATTATCGTCGTGCTGGTTTTAACCGGTATTCTGTTAACATCCTGGTTAAATCAGGGCATTATCAAACCCATGCTTTCTCTAAGAGGCGCCATGAAGCGAATCGAGCAGGGGGATTTGGAAACACCTGCGGTAACTGCGGAAAAGGGAGAAGTCGGAGAGCTTTTTGAAGGATTCGAAAAAATGAGAGTCCGGTTAAAGGAATCCGAGGAGGAAAAGGAGCGGACCGAGGCTGCCAACAAGGAGTTAATCAGCAATATTTCCCACGATTTAAAGACGCCCATCACATCCATCAAGGGATACATGGAAGGAATCATGGACGGTGTTGCGGATACTCCGGAAAGAATGGAAAAATACCTTAAAACGATATATAATAAAGCGGGAGACATGGATTTTTTAATCGACGAACTCACCATGTATTCCAAAATCGATGCGAATCAGATTCCGTATCATTTCCACAAGATGAATGTCGGCGACTATTTTTCCGATTGTGCCGAGGAGGTCGGTCTGGATTTGGAGACCAAGGGAATCGGATTTGTGTATGAATGCAACTGTAATCCGGAGACGGAAATCAATGCGGATCCGGAGCAGTTAAAGAGAGTAATCAACAATATCATCAACAATTCCGTGAAATACCGCAAAGAGGAAGGCAGTAAAATTATCCTCCGGGTTTCGGCGCAGGATGAAAAGAATGTGCTGGTTGAAATCGAGGATAACGGCAAAGGGATTTCCGAAGCGGATTTGGAAAAGGTATTCCAGCGGTTCTACCGGACGGATGCATCCAGAAATTCCAAGCAGGGCGGAAGCGGAATCGGTCTTTCCATTGCCAGAAAGGTGGTGGAGGATCACGGAGGAATCATTTGGGCGACCGGGGAAGAAGGTGTCGGTCTGACGATTCACTTTACGCTTCCGGTTTATGTGGAGCCGCAGGTGGAAATTGCTTCGGAGGAAGAGAGCAAGAATCCGATTCATTTTATCGAAAAAGCGGTTGGAAATACGGTCGGATCGGCTGTCGGCGGAATTAAAACCGGCGTGGAAAAGGCCATGGCGGAAATCGAAAAGAAGACCAAGCGTACGGAATATATTGAACTGGATAATTCTCCCGGGAATCAGAATTCCGTGAAAGAAATAAATGAAAAAGCAGAAAGTGAGAAGACGGAGAACTTGTCAACAAAACAGTCTGAAAAATAGTCTGAAAATATAATTGATAATAAGAACGGCGGTATGAACCGGTCGGAAAAGGGGTTAGCCATGAACAAAATATTAATCATTGAAGATGAACAGGCAATTGCGGAACTGGAAAAAGATTATCTGGAGATGAACGGGTTTGACATTACCGTCTGCAACGACGGACAGTCCGGTATGGAAACCGCTCTGGCAGAGGATTTTGATCTGATTATTCTGGACTTAATGCTTCCGAAGCTTGACGGATACGAAGTCTGCCGCAAGGTGCGGGAAACCAAGGATGTGCCGATTATCATGGTCAGTGCAAAGAAGGAAGATCTGGATAAAATCAAAGGCCTCGGAATGGGTGCCGATGACTATATGACCAAGCCGTTCTCCCCGAGTGAGCTGGTTGCACGTGTAAAAGTGCATATGACAAGATACTCGAGACTGATGAATGCCAAAAAGAGCAGCAATAATGACATCATGGAGCTGAAAGGGCTTCGGATTGACAAGACCGCACGCCGAGTATTTGTCGGTGGCGTCGAGAAACAGTTTACTTCCAAGGAATACGACCTGCTGTTATTTTTGGCAGAGCATCCCGATACGGTATTCACCAAGCAGGACCTGTTCCGTGAAATCTGGGGCATGGAATCGGTCGGAGACATCACTACCGTGACCGTGCATATCAAGAAGATTCGCGAGAAGATGGAGGATGATCCGTCCACACCGAGATATATCGAGACCATATGGGG
>CACZRH010000160.1 GCA_902783455.1 uncultured Lachnospiraceae bacterium
TCCGGTGAACTGGTTAATTCGCTTACGGATGAAGGCGGCAGATATAAATTTACGCCGGATAACAATACTACGACTACTTCCAAATACTATCGTATTGTAGTTGCCGCAACGGAAGCTCCGGAATCGAAGGCAGTAATTAATATTTCGATCGGCGGTGCTACGCAGGAAGATATTGCTTCGAAGGCCGTTCAGCAATATTCGGATAAGATGACGGAAGAGCAGAAGAAGCAACAGTTAGAGCAGTATAAGAATAACTGGGCGACTACAAAGCATGAGGCAATCAGCGGTTATCAGAACGGACTTACTTCCTCTCAAAGCGAAGAAACAAAGAAGTTATACAAGTCGATTATCGCACAGCTGGAAGCTTTGAATTACGATGAAAGCAAATCATTTGAAGAAAATGTAGCTGCAATTACCAGAATCGTTAATCAGAAGATTGCAGATACGGAAAAAGCCGCACAGATTGATGAGTTTAATCAGTATAAAGAAACAAAGAAGCAGTACATCGATGAACTGAAACCGGAATGCAACACCCGCGGATGTCCTGTAGTTCGTGCTGAAGCAAAAGCATTTATTGATTCCTGCACGGATTATACGACGGATTATAAGAAAATCGGTGATATGCTGAATGAGTTGCCGGATAAGCTGGATAATCAGGTAAAACTTGATAATTACAAGGATCAGAAGAAGAGTGAAGCAAGTACGATTGTTCCGGAGGTTGACGCATCGGCTGAGAGAGTGAAGGCTATGGAAAGTATTGAAGCCGCTACTACGATAGCAGAGATTGATCAGATAATAGGAACTTTAGAGATTACTTTGAATCAGCTTCTTACCGAACTTAATGTGTATAAGAATTCGATGAAGACACAGTGCGATAATGTGGTTCCGGATGCGACCGGTACGGAAGACTTAAGAAACAGCGCGAAAGCAAATATTGACGCTGCAAAATCAAAAGAAGAGATTGATGCTATATTGGCAGGTCTGGAAGAAAACTTAAAGGCGCAGCTTCCGCAGGATAGTGGCAGTACGGAAAATCCTTAAAGGATAGCTGAGTGAAACTTAAGCAGATTGCCCGAAACGGGCAGTCTGCTTATAGTTCTTTATTTAAATCAGTAAAATTTTTGCCTGAATTGGCGGATAAGAACAATTATTACATGTTTAGGGGAGCAGTAAAGTGAAAAAAAGAATTGCAAATCTTTTGGTTATCACAGTATTATTACTAATTCCGATTCTTTTTACCGGGTGTAAAAAGAGTGAAGTCTTCCGTGGTGGGGAGGGTACGGATTATCCGTTTACCTATTCCGTTAGTTCCAAGGGCGAGGTTACCGTTACCCTAGACGGCAGTAAAACCCCGGATTATTACTGGGCAACGGAAATTGATAATGAAAATGTTGTCAACGTAAAAGCCAAAGGCAGTGAGAAAAACGGTAATGCCAAATTTGTAATTACTCCGTTTCAGGAAGGATCTGTAGGAGTTACTTTTGTTCGCATGAAGGATACGGAAAATGTTTTCGGAACAGAAAATGTTTCTGAAATACCGGAGAATTTCGATGTATCCGAAACAGGAGATTACGATCCGTTACCTGAAATGGAATCCGAAGTACTCGAAGAAAATGTGGTTCCGCTTCCGGAAACGGACTATTCGGAAGATGAATTACGTAAGCCGAAAGACCAGGTGTGCCGAATAGCACTTCATATTGAAACCAGAAACGCAGAGAAAAAATTCTATACGGAAGTATTTGTTATGACGACGGATGAAATGCAGTCGTCAGAAAACGGTTCGGATTCCGATTCCGGAATTACCTATCAGTTCTGGTCGGATGATTTCGGTGTAATCCGGATTAATTTAACCAATGTAGACGGCGGATGGTTTGTTTTATCAAAGGATCATTATACCGGAAAAGTGGAAGAGATATTGGATGAATCCGGTGAATTGATTGGTTATGCCGGAACACAGGCGCCTGTTGATGATTTGGGGAATCCGATTATAGTTGATGTGTACCCGTATGGTGGTGTCGGATATGAATGCTATGAGATTGATCCGATTGCTCCAGGATACGGAACGATTACATTCTCAGCTCCCAAAGAAGGAAAACAGGTTGTTATAAACTATGAAATTTCCGAACTAAATGAATTGACCATTACTTCTCATAAGATTCAGGATTATACACCTGCCAAGGAAGAATTAAAAGAATTGGATGATAAGGGTGATGAAGGGGATAATTTCTTAAGGGATGATCCTTCCATGAATATTGATCCTGATACTTATGTGGAAGATGAATCCGATACAGAAGCCGTAGAAGGCGATGATAATGCCGATGGCAAAGAAGAGAAGGCATCGGAGTAAAATTTAACAGGAAGTGCGAATTTCGTGCTTCCTGTTTGTGATGGAATAATGTTCAGGAGAAAATAAAAATTGGATGCGGTAACAAAAGAAATCCGACAGATTTTAATTGGAAATATAGTACCGAAAGGGAAATATTTTGAGGTGCCCGAATACGGTATGGCCGGCCTTCGTTCCGGACTTACCGACAGTGCCGATATGATCATTATTTTCGGTGTTGCCAGACATACGAGATATTATAAGATTGACGGAAATCCGAATAAGATTAAGGCTGCCGGACATAAAGCATTAATGAATATCGGTCGAAAGGTTATTATCCGTTCCAATCCGGAAGCAGAAGTTTCCTATTGTAAATATATGGTGACCAGACCGATAGTCATTCTTTTTGAAGTGGATGATATCGGTGCGAAGGTGGAAACCTATACTTCCAGAGGTATTTTCGGTTTGATTTCGGAGATTTGGATTCGCTGGAAATTTATGAAATATATGCCGGAACTGGTACAAATTGATCGCAAAACCCTTTCCGGAATTTTTAAATCGAAGGAAGAAGCCAGACGTAAGATTGAAGAAGAAAGATTAAAAGCCGAAGAAGAGGAAAAGAAAAAGCTTAAGGAAGAGCAGAAAAAGAACAAAGAAGACCGAAAAAAGACCGGTGATCGCAAGAAAAAGAAGGCGATTGAAGCTCTTGAAAAGGCTGATTTGACGGATGAAGATATCGAAGCAATCATTGCGGCCAGAAAGAAAGAAAAAGAAAAGAAATTAATGGAATCGGAAAACTCCGATTCGAATATGAATGAAAAAACAACGGAAACTGAAACGGCAAAAAGATATTCCGGTCTGAAGGGAGCAAAAAAAAGATTCCAAAGACCGCCCAGGCTTTCTGAAGAGATTGAGAACAAAAAGGAAGAAACTGATTCTTGAAATAAAAATTGGAGTATTTTGAAAAAAATACTCCTTTTTTAAAAAAATAGGACATCTTGTTGGACAAGGGATGGACAACGGGGTATACAATACAAACATATTATGAAAGAGCTGTGAATTTTGATTTCGAAAAATGCGATAAAATCAGGGATTGCAGCAATTTCTACGGAGGATTCAAAATGGATGGCAAAACATTAAATTCCAATCAGAACAAGAAGATTGATAAGGTGAAGTTTACACCGGAAGAAATCGAATATTTGAAAGGCGTCTATGGTGCCAATTTCACAGGTGTTTTGACGAATAATAAAGAAACGAAGCCCATTATAAAGCAATTACAAAGAGAAGTTCTCGATAAAAAGAAGAATCTTACAAAGGACAATATTAAGAATCATGGTCCCGGATTTCATGCTTTTATGGATAAGGCGGAGAAGAACGGATTTGTAAATGAATCCAATTACGGTCTCTATGCCACATTTTATGACATTTTAGATCCGTCTAACGAAGAAATGAAATCTATTGTGAAGGATGTTGTCAGAGATCGTCATAGTAAACCTACATCTAAAGTTGCTTCCGGAAAAGAAGCAAGTATTTTCAGTGCTATTATGAAGGCATCTGAAAAAAATTATAATGCCCTGAAGAAGATTGATGTTACCTCGAATACGCTCGATAAAGTGATTTTTGTAAATACCAAAAGAAATTCGGATGCAAAAAGAGGACAGTCGATCGGGCTTGATTTTAAACCGGATTTCCGTGAAAAAAAGAATAGTCTGATCTTTGTTCCCAGACCGAAAGCACCGGAAATGAAGTCTGCGACGATAGTGGATCCATACCTTAAAATGGCAAATGATGCAAAAGATGCGAAAGAAGTTGATTTCGATGAAATGCAGAAGCAGACGGATGAACTTGCAAAGCGTATGGAAAGGCTCTACAAACAGGCAAAGAGATATATAAAGGAAAAAGAATTTGGAAAAGCTGTAGATGCAGAGTTAGATGCGTTAGAGAACGAAGTATATCGGGAAAAGAAGAAGGATGAAAAGAAGAATGCAGAACCGGTAAAGCTGGAAGAAGAAATTAAGGCAGAAGAGCCCGCTAAGCCGGAAGAAAATGCGCCTAAAAAAGAAGAGGAAGTTATAGATAATAATCAGAACAAGGAAGAAAATATTCAGGA
>CACZRH010000161.1 GCA_902783455.1 uncultured Lachnospiraceae bacterium
AGGAGATCCCATGAATCCTGCTACGAACAGGTTCTGAGGTCTGTCATAAAGGTTCTGAGGAGTATCAACCTGCTGGATAACACCGTCCTTCATAACTACGATTCTGGTACCAAGCGTCATAGCCTCGGTCTGGTCATGGGTTACATAGATGATGGTGGTTCCCAGTCTCTGGTGAAGCTTTGCAATCTCAATTCTCATCTGAACACGAAGTTTTGCATCCAGGTTGGAAAGAGGCTCGTCCATAAGGAATACCTTAGGATTACGAACGATTGCACGACCCATCGCAACACGCTGTCTCTGACCACCGGATAAAGCCTTCGGCTTACGATCAAGCAACGGAGTAAGGTCAAGGATCTTAGCTGCTTCTTTTACCATTTTATCAATTTCATCCTTCGGAACTTTTCTTAACTTAAGACCGAATGCCATGTTCTCATATACTGTCATATGAGGATACAGAGCGTAGTTCTGGAATACCATCGCGATATCTCTGTCCTTCGGTTCTACGTCGTTTACAAGTCTCTCACCGATACGAAGTTCACCGGAAGAAATATCTTCCAAACCTGCGATCATACGAAGGGTTGTGGACTTACCGCATCCGGAAGGTCCTACGAAGATGATGAATTCCTGATCGGAAATCTCAAGGTTAAAGTCCTTAACTGCTTCGAAACCGTTAGGATAAACCTTGCATACGTTTCTTAATGATAATCCTGCCATTAATAAATCCTCCTGATATAATTTATATTTTTATTACATTTTTGAGTTCAAAGTCACTCTAATATGAGAGTATACCGAATAATTATGTAAATTCATATAACACAAATAACCAAACTTTTCCTCATTACTTGTAAAAAATGTGCACCCGAAAATCTTCGGTAGGGCAAATTGTACAGACCATTTTGCCCCGTTTGTGCACATTGCTTTCAGCTTATATTTTGCCTCTATATTTACTGTTTTCCGGCTCTTCGTCTGCGGTTATTATTCTTCCGTTTCTTCTTCCGGCTCTTCGTCCGTTTCTTCTTCGATTATTTCCTCTCCGGCCGCCTCACGGTCACCGAGTTTTCCAAGAATCGGAACAATCAGTTTTCCGCTTAAATAGGTCACAAAGGAAAATTCCAGAATCGCAAAAAGCGGAATCAGTCCGGTGAAGAAGTATCCCAAAGTAATCAGTCCGGCCGTCAGCGCCAGCATCAACAGACTTTTGGGTAAGTTTGAAACGGAAATCAGAACGGAATTCAGAATCGTGGTAAAGATTTTATTTTCATACCGGGACTGCAGCGCAAATACATAGCAAATGCTGAAGCCGTAGAATACCAGCATGGCAAGGGACAGTACTGTCATAATCACCCGGAGCGTCTGATCCATTGACAGAAATCCGCCCATTGTAACGATAACGGCACCGCCGATTAATGCGCCGACCAATAAATAAATCAGCCAGATTAAAGTGGATTTTAAAAAGTTCTTTCCAAACGCCTGAAAATAACGTTTGAAGATTTTATTGTCCTTTTTCAAAGCAATCTGGAGCATGACATCCTGATTTGCCGTAATTGCCGCTCCGATTGTGATCACGGGAATGCATAAAAGTGTCGTGATAATCCCCATCAGAAGAATATCAAAAAGACGGCTTAACCCTCTGTTAAACCAGCTTTCACTATCCAGAAAAAAATTACTTTTACCCATCTGTAAATCCTTTACCCGTCTTTTATTCGAAAATCATCTTTTTCATCGGTGTAATGATCATCCCGCCGTTTACAGTCTCTTTGTCCGTATCGACAAAGCCCACACTGTGATAGAACGGGATGCCGTAAGGCGAGGCATTTACCGTAATGCAGGTTTTATCCGACTCACTTACAAAATCTTCCATCGCATGAATAATACTCCTGCCCACACCCATCCGCTGCCATTTATCATCCACAAAAAGCAGGGAAATGTGGTTCCCGGAGCGAAGCGAACCCATTCCGATAATTTCTCCGGTTTCCGACCTGGCAACCCAGAGATGATATTCATCGATCATGAACATCCGATAAAGATGCTGATCCGTGATAAAGCTCACGAAATTATCGACGCCTTCTTTTGAATACTCTGCCGCCACATATTTTTGGAAGATGCGATAAGCAAGCGCCATCGCATCTTCCCAATCATTTTCTTTTCCTTTTTCAATAATAAAATTACTCATCAGCAGATTTCCGCGCCGCTTGGCATTGCTTTTTCCGGAACGACAAGCGCAAGCTCTCCGTTTTCATCCTCTGCACAAAGCAGCATTCCCTGGGACTCTATTCCCGCCAGGGTTGCCGGTGCAAGGTTCGTTAATACCATTACCTTCTTGCCGACCATCTCCTCTGCGGTGTAATGCTGTTTGATTCCGGAGACAATCTGAAGGGTTTTGCTGCCCACCTTAACCTGGGAGCAGAGAAGCTTTTTGGACTTTTTCACTTCTTCACAGGCAAGAATCTCTCCTACCTGGAACTGCAGCTTTGCAAAATCGTCATAGGAAATCGTTGCCTTCGGTTCAATGTCAATGCCCTCGCTGCAACAGGTGGTATCCGCCGGTGCCCCGGTAAGTTCCGCCATTTTTGCTTCGGCTTCTTCTTTGGTCATTCTTCCGGCTGCAATCAGATTTGCAAATGCCTTCTTCTGATGCTCGATGAATTCCTCTCTCTGACGACTCTGCACTTCTTCCGCCTTCTTAAGAATTTCCTCTTTATCCAGTCTGGCAAAGAGAATCTCCGGCTTTTCGGTTACCGTGAAGCTTCTGCCCTCTGCGGGTCCGAATACGGACAGTCCGTCAAAATCAATCAGAGTGCTGCCGAGCTGCTCTGCAATTTTTCCTGCAGTTGTCGGAAGGAACGGAGCCAGAATGGAAGCACCGATCCGGATTCCCTCACAGAGATTGTAAAGCACCGTTGAAAGTCTGTCCTTTTTCGCCTCATCCTTCGCAAGTACCCAGGGTTCCGTTTCATCGATATATTTATTCAGTCTCTTAAATACCGCAAAAATCTCCGTCAGCGCATCCGCAACATGCAGCGTATCCATGTCTTCCTCAACACGTGCATAAGCTCCGGATACAAATGCCTTCATCTCATCATCGATTTCAGGCACTGCCACACCTTTGTCCGCTACGGTTCCGCCGAAATATTTGTTGCTCATTGCAACGGTACGGTTTACCAGATTGCCAAGCGTGTTGGCCAGATCGGAATTTACTCTTTCCACCATCAGCTCCCAGGTAATCGTTCCGTCGTTTTCATACGGCATCTCATGAAGCACGAAATAACGTACCGCATCCAGTCCGAAGATGTTGATCATATCATCCACGTAAATCACGTTTCCTTTGGATTTGCTCATCTTCTCTCCGCCCTGTAATAACCAGGGATGTCCGAAGACCTGCTTCGGAAGCGGCTCACCGAGTGCCATTAAGAAAATCGGCCAGTAAATCGTATGGAAGCGGATGATATCCTTTCCGATTAAATGAAGATCCGCCGGCCAGTATTTTTTATAAAGATCGCCTGACTCACCGTCCGCATCATAGCCGATTCCGGTGATGTAGTTTGAAAGCGCATCCAGCCATACATAAACTACATGCTTTTCGTCAAAGTCTACAGGGATGCCCCACTTAAAAGAGGTTCTCGATACGCAGAGATCCTGCAGTCCGGGAAGAAGGAAATTATTCATCATTTCATTCTTTCTCGAAACCGGCTGAATGAATTCGGGATGCGTATTGATGTGCTCAATTAAACGGTCCGCATATTTTTTCATTTTGAAGAAATATGCTTCCTCCTTCTCATCATGCACGGCACCGCCGCAGACCGGACATCTGCCGTCAGCAAGCTGGGTCTCGGTATAGAATGCCTCGCACTCCGTACAGTATTTGCCTTCGTAGGAGCTTTTATAAATATCGCCCTGGTCGTAGAGCTTCTTAAAAATCTTCTGAATCTGACGCTCGTGGTCCGCATCGGTTGTACGGATAAAACGGTCGTAGGAGGTGCCCATCATATCCCAGAGCTCCTTGATGGTGCCCGCCGTCATGTCGACGAACTCCTTCGGAGTCATACCTTCTTCGATGGCACGGGTCTCGATTTTCTGACCGTGCTCGTCCGATCCGGTCTGGAAATGAACGTCAAAACCGTCCGCTTTTTTGTATCTTGCAATGGCATCCGCCAGAATGATTTCATAACAATTGCCGATATGAGGCTTGCCCGATGTATAGGCAATCGCTGTTGTAATATAATAGGGTCCTTTCTGTAACATGTGAAATCCTCCCGTTTCTTCAATATTTATAAACCGTCCGGCGCTTACTTTCCAAGAAATTCCTTTACCTGCTCGTAAACGCCCTGTGCATCAAGTCTGTAGTAATGCATTAATACGTCGCAGGAGCCGGATGTTCCGAATACGTCCTGTACGCCGATTTTCATAACGGGTACGGGACAACGTCTGCAAACGACGTCACATACGGCACTGCCAAGACCTCCGATTACGGAATGTTCTTCCACGGTGACAATTTTTTTTGTTTTTAAAGCACAGGTTTCGATTAACTCTTCATCAATCGGCTTAATCGTATGAATATTGACGATTTGTGCATTGATTCCGTCTTCTGCAAGCATCTTCTCCGCCTGAATCACACTGTCAACGCAAATGCCGGTTCCGATAATGGTAACATCGGTTCCTTCCTTAAGTACAATGCCCTTGCCGAGTTCGAATTTATAATCTTCCCTGTCGTTGATTACCGGAACATTGCTGCGGCCGAATCGTAAAAATACGGGGCCTTCATGCTCAATCGCCGCCCGGACCGCTGCCTTTGCCTCCACATAATCGGAGGGTACACAGACTACCATGCCCGGAATATTGCGCATCAGGGCAACGTCCTCGATACACTGATGGGTGGCTCCGTCCTCACCGACGGAAATGCCGCCGTGAGTGGCTGCGATTTTTACGTTTAATTTCGGATATCCGACGGAATTACGAATCTGCTCATATGCACGCCCGGTAGCGAACATTGCAAAAGAACTTGCAAATACGGTCTTTCCTGTGGTCGCAAGGCCTGCTGCCATGCTCACCATATTCGCCTCTGCGATTCCGGCATCAAAAAATCTCTCCGGGAATTTTTTCCCGAACATCGCAGTCTTTGTGGATGCCGCCAAATCCGCATCCATTACCACAAGATTCGGAAATTCCTCTCCCAATTCGGCAAGTGCCTCGCCGTAAGCCTGACGGGTTGCTATTTTCTTTACATCTGACATAATACTTCACCTGCCTTCTTTAATTCTTCCAGTGCCGCTTCCTTCTGCTCATCGTTCGGGGCCACGCCGTGCCATCCGGCCTGATTCTCCATGAAGGATACGCCCTTTCCCTTGACGGATTTGCAAATGATTGCCGTAGGCATTCCCTTGGTTTCACGGGCTTCTTTAAATGCCGCCCTTAAGGAATCAAAATCATGCGCATCGGCATTGATTACATGGAAGTTAAATGCTTCGAATTTTTTATCAATCGGAAACGGGGAGCAGACGTCTTCAATTCGTCCGTCAATCTGCAGACCGTTGTTATCCACAATCACGCAGAGATTATCCAGCTTCTTAAAGCCCGCATACATGGAAGCTTCCCAGACCTGGCCTTCCTCCAGTTCGCCATCGCCCAAAAGGGTATAAACCCTGTAATCCTTCTTGTCCATTTTTCCGGCCAGCGCCATTCCGACCGCTGCGGAAATGCCCTGTCCGAGCGACCCCGTTGTCATATCCACACCCGGCGTCGACTTCATGTCGGGATGCCCCTGCAGATAAGACCCTAAATGTCTTAACGTAATCAGGTCCTCAAACGGGAAAAATCCCTTCAATGCAAGTGCAGAGTAAAGTCCCGGCGCCGTATGCCCTTTCGAGAGCGAAAAACGGTCTCTGTCGGGATCCTTCGGATTCTCCGGATTTACATTCATTTCCTCAAAATACAAATAGGTAAAAATATCTGCCGCAGACATGCTGCCGCCCGGATGTCCGGATTTTGCCGCATGCGTGGAAATGATGATTCCCTGACGCACCTTATTGGCAATTTTCATTAATTCCAAGTTTTCCATAGGTTCCTCCTTGCCATTTTTCCGCACGTTAAAACGGACATAAGCGTTTTATATTGTAGCACTTAGCGGTATTTTAAGCAACCCTGTACTCCCCTGATGAGTAACGACAGCTATTCAGTTTTCAAGGTTCGATCTTAGTTTTATTTCCTTAATTTCTCCGGTAAATAAGGAGATGCATTCATTTCGGCGTTTTTTACATACTTCTCATATTCTTCGCCGACTCGCAATCTCTTTGCCATAACAATCATCCGGTTTGTCCCGGAATGCGGCAGCTCCTTGGAACAGGTTGAAATCGTTAAAAAGGTATCCTCTATGGAATACGGTATTTCGGTTGAAAGCCAGTTGCGTTTCTCCATCTCTTCCATATAATTTTGAAATTCTTCTTCATCCGCCCAGCCTGTATTTTTCCAGTATACAAACGCATCGGAATCGGCGGTATCCATAAGCGCATACAAAAATATCAGATATTTCGCGGTTCCTTTCGCCGTCACCACCTCGATTACCGGATGTTCCCGGTAATACTTCAGATTTTCGTAATTTATCAGATCGCAAAAAATATCTTTCGGTTCGGTCCATATAATATTGTGACCATATAAAATTGCATTTCCGCCGTCTTTTAGCAAATCGGAATCCAGCGTTAAAAACGGAACCCCGTGCGTGTTCGGCGAAAGATTCAAATCGTGATACAGATAAAAATCCTCCCCTTTATCCGGAGACTGCACAACCGGGTGCCTCAAAATGCTGTCCCGGATGGTGATGATTCCGACCACATCTTTATTCAGTTCCCGGTACCGGGCAAGAAGCGATGCATCTTTTTTTACATATTCGAAATACGGACTGCCGGTATCATAATAAGCACCGACAGTATCATCCGCAGTCGATCTTTCGGAAGAATACTCCCTGCCTGCCACAATTCCATCTGTCGAAATAGCGCCTACCGAAATCCCTTTCTTCAAAATCGTTTCTGCAAAGGCCGGACCTTCCGAAATCTCATCCGTAGAAATCCCGTCTGCCGGATTCCCGGCAGGCCGCACCGTCCCTTTCAGAAAAGAAACCGCACAGCCTGCGAAAAGAATCCCTGCAAAAATCATGGTTGCAATTAGCGCAATTCGTTTATTGCTCACCTTATCACCTCAAAGGAATATGCCGCATCCCGGTACTCTACTGCCACCGGCTGATTTGTCTCCGGATTCGTCTCCGTTCCCCAGTAAGAATCCCCCAGCCAGTACGCACCGGTAACACGGAATTTATCCTCTTCCAGATTCAGGATTTTTAATACGTCTTTTTCGTATCCTTCCCAGGACGGATATGGTGCCTCCATGTCAACATTTACGAAAACCTGCTCACCGCTTTCCGTATAATAAGCGGGATATGTCATAACACCGCCTTCCATCCTGGAAAACGTTCCGGTAATTACGGACTCTGAAATACCGGAAACGGCTTGTTCATACACCTCCGGTTCTTCCACCGGTACCTCCGTATTCTCTTCCCGGACCGTTCTTTCCTCCTTGTTATTCTCCTTATTACTTTCCTTATCACTCTTTTCGTTATTTATACGAACGGTCTTCTCCTGCTTTTCGCCCTTCGAAACACCTTCCGTCGTTACGGTCTCTTTGGAAGAAATCTTCTCTTCTTTCGCCGTTTCGCTGTTTTTCTCTGTGTCTTTGGATTTTTCGCTTCCGGCTTCTTCGCTTTCCGCCACTTCGCTTCCTTTCATCTCCGGCACATAGGCGTGATTCTGCGAAAGACCCTGACAACCCGCCAGAATAAAAACCATACTTCCAAGCAATATTGATACGATTTTATTTTTCATGTTCTTTCATTCCTTTCCTTCATTTTTTGTTTTCCTGAAAAATAATTTTTTTCATTTTCAACCTTCTTTTTCTTTCCGTTTCATATTTTTGTACATAACAAATAACGCACCGCTGATACCGATGGTAAACAGAATGATTCCAAAGCATACCGTTGCAAATTTTGATGCATTACTGCTCTTTTCGATATCCTCTTCCTCGCCGATCAAAACGGAATACCCGGTAGTTCCGGGAACATCTCCCGTTATATAGTTATTTTCTTTTTGTTCAAATCCCGCTACAGCCATCTTCAGCTGCATTCTTCCGACTCCGGACATCCGGTCATTGTAGATTACCAGATCAACTCCGAGATTTTGAATATCCCCGTTTTGATACCCGGCATCAATCTGATACGTATCACCGCTTTGATAATGTCCCTCGATTCCGGCGCTTTCCCGGATATAATAAGTTCCGTGAGGCAGATCCATTCCGAAATCCACGACTCCGTCCACCGCCTTTGCGGAGGCGATTTTTGTATCGTGCGAAACCAGCACCTTTCCGTCATATCCGTAGAGATCATCTTTTACATAAAGGTCAAAATTTCCACCGCTTAATCCGATGTTGCTGGAGCTTTGCAGCTTGCCGACGGACAGGATTACCTTTTGCCGTTTATTTAATATGCTTTCTTCCGATAAGACAATCGGGGTATACTGATCCTTGTATTTAATTTCAAATACGTACGGCTCCTTTAGAAGCTGCATTCCGTACGGTGCTTTTTTCTCAACCAGGTAATAGGAACCAATCGGAAGATTGGTAAGCTGCGCTTTCCCGTCTTTGCCGATTATAAGTGTCGTAATCTTTTCATCCCTTGCATACCGTAAAATCCGGTTTCCGTCTTTGTCTACAGCTCCGTCCGTCGTATAAACTTCCTTTGCATAAACATCAAATTCCGCTCCGGCCAGCTGTTTTGTTTCATAAATAAAGACACCGTCCTTAAAACCGGTCAGGGTTTCCCCGATTTTTGTAAATACAACATTTCCCCGAACCGGCGTATTTCCCCATTCGTTTTTGTATGTTATGGAAGGGATTTTACTTTCCGGTTCCTCCGCCGTAAAAATAAAAGGCGTTTCATCCAGTACATATCCGCTGGGCGCGGTAAGCTCGACAACCCGGTATTTTCCAAACGGCAGCTCAAGATCAAACCGAATCTTTCCGTCCGGATCCGATTGTGCATATGTCAAAAAGGTTCCTTTCTTTACAATTACATCCCCCGAATAATTCACAATGTCTTCTTCCGCATAAAGCCCGAATTTCGCACCGCCAAGAGGTTTTTTCGTTTCCGTATCGAATTTGTACAAATCCAGTAATACGGTTTGTCTTTCATTAAACTTAGTAACCGTCTCACTGATGATTTTTTTCTCTGAATCTCCTTCCTTCAGCGAAATTTCTGTTACGGTTTCATCCAGAACATATCCTTTCGGTGCTGAAATCTCTTTTAAGTAATAGTTACCAAGCGGTAAATTCTCCGCTTTTGCACTGCCGTCCGGTCCGGTTTTCATTTTTGTAACGAGTACATCACGCGCATAAAGCAACTTTCCCTGATTGTCGGGTGCAAAAATATCTTCTTTCGCATAAAGTGCAAATTCCGCACCGGCCAATCCCTTTTTCTCCCAGACAAACCGCCCCTGTTCAAATGAGGTTAGTGATTTTGCCGTCTTTACAATGTGAACTTCTCCTGTTTTTTCCGTATTTTTAAATTCCACATCATGGATATGCAATCCGTTTTCAATCACATAATTTAAATCCCGGTCTACTTTTACTACCACAGGACTGCTGTCCTTTTGATAACCGGCGGGTGCCGATTTTTCCGTTACCGTATAGGTATCAGGACCCAGGGGTGCATCTATCAGGATGACACCTGTTTCGTCACAGACGAATTCCGTATTTCCTTTCCGGTCCGCAACCGGCTCTCCGGCACTGTTCGTTATACCATATGTCGTTCCGGCTTTTAAAATTACGGTTTCCCGCTTTGTATCCTTCTTGGTTGCACGGATATAAACGGGGACGCTTCGATCGGTCTTTTCTCCGGCATCAACGGTATCCGAATCCTTTTCAATTGTTACTTCAAAAGGCGCAATCAGTTCATATTCCGGCGGAGCCGAAATTTCCCTTACCACATAGACACCTAAGTTTAAATCTCCCGATTCAACGATTCCCTTCGCATCCGATGTAAGCACCTGCAGCGGCTGAATCCCTGCAAACTGATATTCTCCGCTTTCCGGATCGGTTTTCAGACTGCTTTTCAGATACACTTCAAATTCCGCTCCCTTTACCGGATAGCCGTCCTCTCCCGTTTTTTCAAACCGGAATTTTCCGGACATGGCATCATCCACGGAATGAACGGACAACTGATTGTCCACTACCTGTAAATCCGTATCGGTTACATAAATTCTCTGATTCAGCACGGATACGCCGAATTCATATTTTTTATTGTTTTTGCGGAAGCCCTTCGGTGCTTCAATTTCCTTCACGTAGTAACGGCCCGTGTCTTCCGGATGAAAATCCATCTCCTCAAAAATCCCCTTCGCACCGTTTTCATCTGCCACCAGACTTACTCTTGCAATCTCTTCATTCATCGGATTATAAAGACCGTAAACGGCATTTTCCAGAGAGGTATAGTCTCCCTTGCTTTCTCCTTTTTTATAAACGGTAACTCTGAAGCGGTAACCGTTCGGGCTTTCTTTTACCCGAATCTGCGCTTTCGCGCGGTTGGATGCGTCAACCTTAAATCCGTCATGATCCGAAATTAAAATCCCATCCACTAAACTTACATGGAAAGCATATTTCGTTTCATCCAGATCAAAATTTTCCGGACAGACGGTTTCTTTGATATAGTAATTTCCGAATTCTTTTATCTCGTAAGAAAAGGTTCCGACCGCTTCCGTCCTGCTGCCGGTTAAGGATATTTCCTGCAGAAGCTGATTCTTCTCATTAAAAAGACCGTATTTTGCCTTGGAAACATCGGAACCATCTCCCGGAATATTGCAGCTTCCCGTTTTGACAACTTCAATCTGCGGAGTAAATGACCGGTTGTCCGTATCATCCCTTAAATCGACCGTCAAATCGAAGCCTTCCACCGTAAGCAGAGGCGTACCGGAGGTAATACTTCCGTCCTCCGCAATATAGAACCCGTATACGCCGGGATCCAGCATATATCCTTTCGGAGCCTTTGTTTCCGTCACGGAATAGTATCCGTACCCCAGACGGAATTCCGCATTTCCGACCGCCAGATTCTTATTGGAAACATCTGCTTTTAATGTGATTTCACCGATGAAATTGCCGTTCAAATCCCTGACTTCATAAACGGCACCGTCAAGCGTTGCGTTCGGGTCGGGATTTTCTCCTGTTTTATTTAGGTGAAGACGGATGGTATAATCCCTCATTTCCCTTGAAACCGCTTCTAAATTTCCTGCATTGATAACAATTGAACTTCCGTTTTTCAATGCGTCCGGAACATCGATTACCGTCGCCTTTAAATCACTGTTTTCATCTTTTTCAATCTGAAACCAGAACAGCGAATCATCCATTTTATAAAGCCCGTTATCCGGTCCCTTTGTTTCTTTGATGTAATACATTTTCCCGACATCTTCTTCATGAAAGGTCACCGACAATCCTCCGGTCATGGAATTTTCCGATTCCCCGAGCGGTGTATCAATCACAATGGTTGATACCGGCGGATTTGCCGCCATATCCCAGGACTCAAACTGATACATCGTATACTCTGCACCTCTGACAGATTCATTAAAACCGTCCTTTCGAACCTGAATCGATAAATCCAGTTCCTTCGGTTTCGGCTTACTTCCTTCCGACCAGGTAATCAGTCCGATTCCCTGGCTTCCGGCAGAATAACGGTATACGGAAACCTGACCGCCGACAAAATATTCCCCGTCCACTTCCGGCGGAGGCGATTCCATAACCCCGCGAATAAAGGTATGAACACCCATGGCTTCGCACTCGTTATAGGAAGTTCCTTTATAAAAATCGGTGGAATCCGATAATCCCGCGCCGGTAAACGCATAATTCGCCGCAATATGGGTAACCAGATAAAGCAGGTCTTCATTGTTTCCGAATAACGATCTGATATAGGCTTCCCCCGGCCCGCCGTATCCGTAATATAAAACCTTACAGAGCATCTCCGCCTCATCCGTCCCGTACTGGTCAAATACCGAAATATCCCCTCCTCCGGGCGACGATTTTTCCGATTCCAGACAATATGCAATTTCATACTGTCCGTCACCGTCCCAGTCAACCTGATAAAAATGTGTACTGTAGGAACCGAGTCCCCAGTCCGAATACTGAATTGTTCTTCCCTGAATTAACGGAGCCGCATTTACGGTAAGCTTTCTTCCGCCGATTCCCAAAAGCATCAGGATTCCCGCCAGAATCATAAACGGGACTCTGATGCCGCATCTTTGTTTTCTACCTGTCATATTCTCTATTCTCCTTCTTTTTCGCCTTTACTTTCATTTTCGTTTTCGGTTTCGTTTCCGTTTTGGTTTTCTGTTTCCGTTTTGTTTCCTGTTTCTTTTTTGATTTCCGTTTCGGATTCGGTTTCCCGGATGTCTTCCATTCCGGATTTTTCTTCCTCCGTCAGTCCATCCGTAAGTCCGGCTTCCTCCAAAACGGCATCCTCCTCCTGCACCTCCGGATTCTTTTGCGCAAGCAGTTCATTTCTTTC
>CACZRH010000162.1 GCA_902783455.1 uncultured Lachnospiraceae bacterium
GTTTCTTTCGAAATTTCTTCTGCAGTTTGTTCTGCAGCTTCTTCCAATGTTTCCTCCGGAGGATACTCCTTATCCTTAAAATAAGGATGCATCTTCTTTGTCACACCGTGAATCAGCGGATTCGAATACGCCGCGAATTTCATGGACAAAATTCCGAAGAAGGTTCCGATGGGATTAAAAAACGGTACGAGACAGGCGATTGCTATGGCTGCTGCCGCTATGACAAGCCGTAGAATGGAGGAAACCCGAATCACCCGGTCGCCTCTGCCGTTATCGAGATCATCGATCAGCTTATCCACACTTCTTGTCATATAGAATGCAAGCACAAATGCAGTCAGCGCTCCGAAAGCGATTCCAAGTCCCCACGCGGGTTTATCCTTGCAAAACCAGATTCCGGCTCCCGTAATGAGGATGCTCCATATTACAATCCCAATCCATAGTTCAATTAACGTCGGGTGAAGTTTTTCCCTCATCGCTTACCGCACTGCTCATTTTTTTCTTATATTTTTCTTCACTGCACGCGGGGATATCCGTTTGTTTCTCTGCCAGATCCCGGTTCCTTACATCCTTCGAATCCTTCCCAATCTCTTTTTTTACCAGTCTCCATACGCCGTTTCCGCCGGCTACGGCTCCGATAAAAAATCCAATCACGGATAAAAAGGAGGTACCGAACCTTTTGTCCAGAAGATATCCTATAAAAAACAAAAGGCAGGTTGGGATTAACATGGTAAGGCCAAACTGCGTAAGAAATGCTATTTTACGAAACACCTTCGTCATTACCCAACACCCCGCTCACTTTATCCATTATACAAAAAACATTTTTTTATGTCTATGGACAAATTAGGTTTTTTGTCAAGTTTTTTCTATATGGGAATGCTTTTCGCCGGTTATTTTTTTAACACTTTCTTTCTTGTAAAAAATATCCCCGCATGTTATCATCAATGTAATTTATCTTTTGTAAGATCTGTCACTCGAAATTGTTTGTTAAACAGGGAAAGAGGTGTCTATGGAACCATTAAGGATTTACCGCAAGCGCTTAATTCCAAGTGAGTGTATTCTGTTAAAAGACGATGTTGTTCTTTTATGCAATGAAGAATACATCGTTTCCCGCTGGACTACCCTGCGGCCCAGAAAGGACTTCACCCACGGCTTCTCTGTTTACTGTCTCAAGGAGGGCATCAAGGTAAGCAAATTTTACAAGCCCGACGAATCCCTGCTTTACTGGTACTGCGATGTTGTGGATTATGAAATAGACGTGGAGAACAACACCTGCACCACGACGGATTTATTGGTGGATGTTGTGGTTTATCCGGACGGATCCTCCCGGATTCTGGATTTGGATGAGCTTGCAACGGCCCATGAAAAGGGCATGATTACCGATACGCAGCTCTATGAGGCACTCAGGCGTGCTGACAAGCTGGTCAGTGACATCTATGCCGGAAAGTTTAATAAATACCGGAAAATCGTGGAAACTTTGGAAAACCAGAATTCCTGAAAGGATTATATCGGGTAAAGAAAAAATAAGAATTATCACGGGTGGGTATACTGCCCGTGTTTTTTTGTTGCCCCGTTGCCGTACTGAATGGCAAACTTCGGGCAGTGATGCAGACAGCCGAAGCAAAGAGCACACTGTTCTTTGACCCAGACCGGCTTATTTTCCTTTAGTTCAATTGCATGAACCGGGCAGATTTTTTCACACAATCCGCATCCGATGCAGCTTTCTTCCACATACAGATTCTTTGTCTGTCTTGCCGAATCAAACGCCGAATCCGTAAAGGTTTTCACAAAATAAGGGGCTTTTCGCTTCATACGGTTCCCGAGCGTTTCCGTGCGAATTTGATCAAGCACCTTCTGAATCTGCACATCCGCCGCAGCATTCTGCGAAGCCACCTTTTCCGGATTGCTTAAATCAAACCACACGGTCCAGTTATCCGGCATGCGGATACTGAATGCAGCATCAAGAAGGACTCCTTTCTCCGCAAGAAGCCGTCGCCCCTCTTCCCCGGTACAGCCGGGTGTGGTTCCGAATGTTGCAATTAAAAAGGTATAATTATCTCCCGACAATTCCAGCTCCAGTTCCGATAAATAGTCCCGAACCGGGATTGGAAGCTCCCAGAAATAGGTGGGCGTCACAATTCCGAAGCGTTCTCCCTTTTCAAGCGTAAACTCTTTCGGCGCATCCAAAATCGAGAGCGCTTTTTCATCAAGCGCTCTCGCAATAGTAGTTGCCACATGTTTACAATTTCCGGTTGCCGAGAAATACAGAATCATATCATTGCAATCCCATCATTTACAATTTGGAATATCCGAAACCGTTTACCAGTGCTTCAATGCGCTGTCCTGCCGCACACATCGGGCAGTTTTCTCTCTTATAATAGCCGTAATTCGGAATATCGGATACGGAGAAAATGGATTTTACTTCAATTTCGGCACATTTGCTGACCGCGGAGAAAATCGCCGCAATCGCACATACCGTTCCCCCATAGTAAACGACGGAGTCAATTGCCTGCAGAATCGTTTTTCCGGATGTGATGGAATCGGTCAGAATCAGACATCTCATACCTTCCACCATACGCTGCTTGTTATCGCGGAAAATCATCTGTCCCATCGAATTTACTTCGGGAGTGATAACCGAAATGTTGTTTCCGTAGCTTAAGCCTGCCTTGGTGCTGTGGGAAAGCTCCGCTGCCAGAAAGGCACCGATGACTTCCGTTTCATCCAGACACACAATGGTATCGACGTACAATGTCAGCATATATTGCTCCGCCAGTGCCTTTGCGGTAACATATGCATTGTTCTGTCTGCACTTTACGGTGGACATGTCAATGTAGGTGTTGATGTGGGAGTTCTGCGTCGCAAAATGTCCCTGCATCACCTTGATTCTTGACTCCCTGTAAGTCTTTGATCTTAAATCAACCAGTCTTTCATCCATAAAAAATACCCTCCATACATTTTTTATTTTTATTTGTAAACCGGAATCTCTATGTTATTCTAGCGGATTCTATAACCATCTTACTGCTCCCGATTCGTTTTCTCTAATAGAAAATATGCCCTCCGATAATCGTACCTTCCATGCCTTCCAGCGGAGTTCTGAAATACAGACAGCTTCCGACATTGCTCGCACCGCGCATCGCCTCATCTGCGGCCGCATAACATGCTGCATTTGCCTTGTTCTCGGCAAGTGCAAGTGCAAATCTTCCGCTTCCGACCGGCGAAAACTGATACGGCTGATAAATTACACCCGATACCGTTCCCGGATAGCGGCTTGAAAGCACACGGTTAATTACAACCGCACCGACCGCAAGCTTTCCTTCATAAGGCTCCCCACCGGCCTCACAGTAAATGATATTCGCCAGCAAATACCGGTCTCCGTCCTCAAAGGTGACTTCCGAAATATCTCTCCATGCCGCAGCCCTTGCAGCCCTGGACATTTCAAGTTCCCTTTGGTACTGCGCCCTTAGGGCTTCGATGTTTTCCTGCTGATCGGCTATTTCTTTTTCCTTCGCCTCAATATCCGCTTCATAAGCCAGAATCTCCTGGCTGGCCGTGTTAATCTGCGACTGATACTGCGCCACATAATTATTGGTAGTGGAAATCAAATCTCCGATCCGGGCCTGTTCCGCTTCAATCTGGGCTTTCAGACCATCAAGCTCTGCCTTTTCCTTTTCCATTACCTCTTCTTTGGCAATAACCGCTTCCTTGGTTTTCTTGTATTTTGCCAGCATTTTGCCGTCATAATCCGAAAGCATTTTTAAATAATCCGTATTGTTTAAAAACGCGGAAAAGCTGGTACTGCCAATTAAAATCGCAAAATAGGTGTCCTTCGGCGCTTCATAAGAAGCCTGAAACCGTTTTTTCATGGCTTCGTACTGTTCTTCTTCCGTTTGCCTTGCATCCTCGATTTCCTGCAGTGTCTTTTCAATCTCTGCTTCCTTATCGGCTATTTTTCCTTCCACAACCGTAAGGCGGTCCGCCGCATCCGACAGATCGTTATTGAGAGCATTCAATTTGTTTTTCAGTTCACCCTGCTGAATATTCAGCTCGGAAAGCTGGCCTTCTTTAATCTGCTTTTGCTGCTCCGTTTCCGTTTTTCTCTGCTCCGTATTGGCTTTTTCCTTCTCCGCCTTCTCGATTTGTTCGAGCGTGGAGCTTGGATCCGCTAATGATGGAAAAGAAGGAATTACGGAAAGCAAAAGCGCAAGCGCCGTTCCGAGGGCAACTGCCTTCAGTCTGCTGCCTTTCATAAACACCTTTTTTCGTAAAACACAATAATACCTGTTCGCCGGCCCGGCATCCGGCATCGTAAATGTCAAACCGAAAATGATTTTAACATTTATCAGACATTCAGTTTGATTTCCCGACCGGAATGAACATACTGTCTGTATTCCACGCCTGCGGCATCAAACATTCTTTTGCTTGCGACATTTCCGGGAGTTCCGTCATACTTGTCGCTGTCATAAATTACGGTACGGATTCCCGCCTGAATAATGGCTTTCGCACATTCGTTGCAGGGGAAAAGAGAAACATAAAGCTTCGATCCTTCCAGGCTTCCGCCACGGTAATTTAAAATTGCATTTAATTCGCTGTGCGCAACAAAGGGATATTTCGTATCCAGCTCTCCGCCTTCCCTGGCCCAGGGAAAAAGCTCATCGGAGCAGCCGTTCGGAAATCCGTTGTATCCGACCGACATAATACGATTATCATTTCCCACGATGCATGCGCCCACCTGCGTATTGGGATCCTTGCTTCTTTCTCCCGAAAGAATCGCAATACCCATAAAATACTCATCCCATGAGATGTAGTCACTTCTTTTCATAAAATACCCCCTTTTTTACACAATGATTCCCCGAAAATTTTACTTCGTTCCGAAAATTCTGTCTCCGGCATCCCCAAGTCCCGGAACAATATATGCATGTTCATTTAAATGCTCATCCAGCGCACCGATGTATAAATCCACATCAGGATGTGCCTCAGTCATTTTCTTCACTCCTTCAGGAGCTGCAATAATGCACATAAAATGGATTTTTCTGCATCCCTTGTCCTTTAACATCTGAATGGCTGCCACACTCGAACCTCCGGTTGCAAGCATCGGATCCACTACGAAAACTTCTCTTTCCGAGCAGTCTGCAGGCAGCTTACAGTAATATTCCACCGGTTCATGTGTTTCGGGATCACGGTACAATCCGATATGTCCGACTTTTGCAGTAGGAATCATCGTTAACATACCATCCACCATACCGAGACCGGCTCTGAGAATCGGAATGATTGCAAGCTTCTTGCCCTTCAATTCCTTCACGGTCGTTTTGCAGATCGGGGTTTCGATTTCCACATCCGTAACTTCCAAATCCCTGGTTGCCTCATAACAGATTAACATTGCGATTTCACTGATGGTATCGCGAAAATCCTTGGTACCGGTATCCTTTCTTCTGATGTATCCGATTTTATGCTGAATCAAAGGATGATCCATAATTACGACTTTTGCCATTTTGCTGCCCTCCGCTTTCTATTATTTTAACGTTTTGAAACGTTTCTTTTATTGATTATTCCGAATTCTTTCTCGCCCCGGGTTTATTTCCGGAAGCCGTTGTGCATTTACTGCACTTCAATTTTATCCACACGTCTTTGATGTCTCTCCGCATTGGAAAAAGGCGTATCAAAGAAGGTATCCACGATATTCAGTGCCAGAAGCTCGCCGACAATGGCAGCCCCCAAAACCAGAACATTTGCATTGTTATGCTGCCTGGTTAACGATGCGGACAAAGAATCGGAACAAAGTGCCGCACGCACACCCTTTACCTTATTTCCGACCATGCTCATGCCGATTCCGGTCGTACAGATTAAAACACCCAGCTCGCATTCTCCGGCCGCAACCGCTTCCGCCGCAGGCCGTCCGAAGTCCGGATAATCGCAGGAGGATTTGTCGAAGCATCCGAAATCCTTCACCTCATATCCTTTTTCGTCTAAGTGTTTTTTTACCGTTTCCTTTAAATCAAATCCGCCATGATCGCTTGCTATCGCTACTTTCATATTCTTCTACCTCATTTTTAACACTAGGGGACGGGGATGTTGTGTCATTTTTTTTGCCAATCGACTACACCCTTACAACCTTATGTCCCGCCGCCTTCAAAAGCCGGTTCATTATCGCTTCTCCCAGCCCCTCGCTTGAAAAGCTCTCAGAGTAAATCACTTCCACGTTTTCATCATCGAACTCACGAAGAATCCGATATAGAGAAGCTGCCACTTCTCCGCTGTTTTCCCTGCTTCCGACACTCTTTACCAAATCTGCCGAATAGTACGGTGCGCTTTCCGCAGTCGCAATCACACCGGTCTTTCTCTCCGTTTCTCTTGCATTCGAAACAGCACGGTTAATATAAGCAATCACCTCTTCCGGGCTTCCCTCCACAATGGAAAGATCCCCTTTCGGAGCGTAATGCCGGTATCGCATACCGGGCGCCTTCGGACGCTCCCGGCAGGATGCATCCAGAATCGTCGGATCGGTTTTTACCTGATCCAAAACCGAAAGGAGCATCTCCCTGGTAATAAATCCCGGTCTTAGAATCATCGGTTCCTCCGCCGTTAAATCCACTATAGTGGATTCCAGACCAATCGGAATGTCTCCGCCGTCAATAATCGCATCTACTCTTTCGTCTAAATCCTCAAGTACATATTTGGCAATTGTCGGAGACGGCTTTCCGGAAAGATTTGCAGACGGCGCTGCAATAAATCCACCCGAAGCCTTAATCAGTTCCTGTGCCACTTTGTGGGACGGGAAACGTATTGCTACCGTATCCAGACCTCCCGTAGTTTCCTTCGGAACCCTGTCGGATTTCTTTAAAATCATGGTTAAAGGTCCCGGCCAGAAGGCCTGCGCGAGTTTCTTTGCCGCTTCCGGCACCTCTTTTGTCAGAAGAAAAATATCCTCCCACGCAGCGATATGTACAATCAGCGGATTGTCGGACGGACGTCCTTTTGCCGCATATATTTTTTTCGAAGATTCCGGGTTTAAGGCATCCCCGCCGAGTCCGTAAACCGTCTCAGTCGGAAATGCAACCAGACCGCCTTTTTTGATTATTTCCCCAAGCTCCGCCATTTCGGGCGGATTCGGATTTGTTTCATCAATCCTGTATACCAGTGTTTTCATTTAATATCAAACTTTCTCCCGAACGATCCTCCATCGCTTCCGGATTTAACGTTCCCGCCATGTATTTTTCAAAAACATCCCATACATCCGGTGTTTCAAAGCCTAATTTCCATTCTGCAACACCGGCAATATTATAGGAATCCATGACATTTAATTTCACTTCCAGAGATTCTGCATCCTCCAGCCAGATCTGGCAGGTTTTTCCGCCGACCTCCGCTTCGCCGTAATTCTGGCAGCTCTCGTTATCCCACGCAGTGGTCATTCCGACCTGCTCAATCCAGTCTTTCTGGGTTTTCATGCTGATGGTATCGTTTCCGACCTTGCCTTCGCTGTTGGTTCTCCAGATTCTTGTGTAGAACGGTACCGCATTGATTACCTTTTCCGCAGGCACCTCAGCTACCGTTTCGCGGATTCCTCTCTCCACGTAGTTAATGCTGGCAACGCTTCCGGCCGTAGGAGAGGATGACCAGTGCTCGTCGTATCCCATAATTACCACATAATCCACGACATTTCCCTGTTCCTTGCGGTTATAAAATCCGGTCACGGATGCGAGTGCGTAGTTATCTACGGAAAGAATGATTCCCTCCTTGTGGGTTTCAATGGAAAGCTCTCTTAAAAACTGGATAAAATCGCTCGCACAATCGGAGGATATTTTTTCAAAATCGATGTTGATTCCTTTAATGCCGGCATTTTTGCTGTCGGAAATCATCTGCTCAATGATAGCTCTTCTCTTCGCGGAGGACTTCAGGATTTTGCCCATGTCCACTTCATAATCCACATCCGTCCAGACACCCCAGACATCCATGCCCTTCTCCGCTGCAAGCTGAACATAGCGTTCTGCTGCAAGCGCCTCAATTGTTCCGTCGTCATCCTTGATTCGAAACAGAGTCGGGGCAATGACATTGACGGATTTCACGTTCTCCGTATCTGTCGCAAAATGCGAAGCCGGATCCGCAAACACCTGATGAAATGCCATATTGACTTTTCCACCGTAAGAAATCGACTGGTAATTAAGCGCAATCTCCGGTTCTTCTATCGGATAGGACGGGAACATCTCCTCCAGCTCATCAAACTGTTTAACTTCCACATATCCAATCATTCCGTGTGATGAGGTTACCTTTGCCCAGTCTTCCATCACCTCAATTATGCCGATTATTGATCCCTCAGGAAGGTCCTCGAGAATCGGACTCTTAATTCCGCCCTGATAACGGATTGCCGTATCCGTGTTAACAGCAGCCGCATTAAATCCCTTTTCACCGGTACAAACCACGATGTAACCGGGATTTGCATAAACATCATAGCGAAGAAATACAAAAAGTTTCAGATAATCAATTGCAAAATAGATGGCATCACCGCCGTCGATTACCGGAGCATAATCCAAATCCACCTGCTCACTTGCCGTTAAGTAATATTTGAAATCCTCCCCGATCATGCATTTGATGGTCTGGGATTCCGTTGTATACAAAACCGCCTTTTCATCCGTATTTACATAGAAATGATCGGTAAAATGATCCTTTACGAACTGCTCCGGAAAATACGCTTCTCCGTCAATCAAAACCGCCTTGTCTTCTATTTTTTCAAAGTCCAGTACCACCGAAAGTTTTCCCGGTTCCGTATGAAAATATTCGTTTAAATCCGCCCTCTCCGTACCGTAAGAGTACTTCTCCACCAGCTTCTGTCCGTAAAATGCACCTACCACAACGATAATCAGAATCACCGCAATCAACGCGGGAAGAATTTTTAAAAAGGTTTTCTTTCTTTTTTTCGCGCGAATCTTCTTCTTTGCCTGTTTTGCATTCGCTTTTTCAGGTGACTGCTCTGCCATATCTATTCTCCTAAATCATTTCTTTTTTCATTTTTTCAAAATCCTCTTTCTCATAAAGCTTTCATAACGATTTCATATTTATATAAAGCTTTTGAATCGTATTATTTTCTTTCGGTAAATCATTCCGAAATACAGGATTTTTCAAGGTTTTTCGAATCTCTTACACATTAAAAACCACATTACAGTATACCAAAAAAAATCTCTCCTGTACAGTATCAGCCGAATTGCACCCCCTGTCCTCAGACCAGGGGCGGTTCAAGGGACTTTGCCGGCCAAACCGCAAGGAGAGATTTTTTGAAAGGATTTCCGCCGGCAGATAAAACCGGCGTTTTTCACGAAGAAGACACGGGATTACGGCTTTTTTCCAAAAGGAATCCGTGATGAACATCCGGATAACCCGCGCAAAAATTCCATGAAAATCGCAACCGTCCGAAATACCAATAATAAATAGTAAAAAAATTTGAGTTATTGTTTGTTAATTCCAGTCTTATGTTTCTGATTGTTTGGAAATGCAAGTACGGAGTCGCACATTGCTTTGTAAGACGCCTACAGAGAACCTGTAAGCATTATGCATTTATTTCGGGTATTTCCAAAGCCTCCCTTCCGGTATGAAAATTTCCGAAACGGCTGCTGAAAAATATGGTATAATAGACATGAAAGGAAATCAATAGCATTCTTTCGTCATTTTTCACAAAAATTTTGATTTTTCTATTTTAGAAATACGATTGACTCGCGATTAAATATTGAGTATTATGTAGTATCAACATTTATAAGGAGGTGTAACCCGTATGAAAATTGAAAAAATAAGCGATTCTCAAATCCGTTGCATCCTCACAAAATCAGAATTGGAAAAACGGGACCTGAAATTAAGCGAAATAGCTTACGGTTCCGCAAAGGTTAAGAAACTGTTTCAGGATATGATGCATCTTGCCTATATTCAGTGTGGCTTTGAGGCAGACAATATTCCTTTGGCAATAGAGGTCATCCCGTTTCGGGATTATGCTTCCATTATCGTAACCAAGGTGGAAGAACCGGAGGAGCTGGATACCAGATACTCCCGTTTTGCGCCCAGTGTGGATCCTCAAGGAGGACTCCTTTCCGAGCTGGACAGACTGTTTCGTAACATCACCTCCGCCACTTCCATGGGCGAGGGCGATCTTCCTTTCGATCCGGAGGATTCGGATGACATCGGACCGGTTGACCGCGATAACATGCTTTCCATCGGCAACATTCCGTTTAAGGAAACCGCTGATAAATACTTTTATTTTGACAACTTAAGCGATTTGTTTACGCTTTCCGCGGCTTTGGACTCCTCCCTTTTCATCAAAAGCACCCTCTATAAAAGCAGGGACAAAGCGGAAGGCGCCACCTATCTTCTTGAGCTTTCCAAAGACGGCATTACCGATGAAGATTTTAATACTCTTTGCGCATTTGTATCGGAATACGGTTCTTTGGTTACCGCGATGGAAACCTTCCCCTATTACATAACGGAGCACTATGACGTACTCCTGAAAGAGGATGCTCTTTCCTTCTTAAAAAACATCTGATATTAAGACATAATCAATTTTCAAGACTGCACGGTTTATGCCGTGCAGTCGTTTTTGAAAGGAATCTCCATGTTAAACAGACTGACACACGAAAACTATATTCTTCCGAGTCGCAGCAACCGGCATGCAACACTTGATTTGGCTTCTGCCATCGATATCTTTATGGACATGGCAATGGAGCATGCGGAACTTTTAAACATCGGCATTACGGAATTCAACAAAAAGAATTTATTCTGGGTAGCGGCGAAAACCAAAATTCATTTTAACCGGGAAGTACAGATGGCTGAGGAAGTGCAGTTTGCCACCTGGCCGCAAACTCCCGGAAAAATCAAAACCGACCGGCAGTACCAAATCACAAAAGGTGAAGAACTTTTGGTTTGCGGCAAAACCGAGTGGGTGGTCATCAATTCCCAAACCAAAGCGATCCAGAAGCTGGAAACCATCTATCCTTCCGATTTTGATTTTTGCATGGACCCGGGAGATACCGAAGAATACTTACGCCTTCGCGACTTTAAGGACGGCGAACCGTTCGGCAAATACAAAGTGCGCTGTGTCGACATTGACTACGGCCTTCACATGAACAATGTGGCATATGTTCGCGCCATCGAGGGATTATTTGCTTCTGCCGACTGGGATGCAAGGGGCTTTCGTGATTTTCAGATTGATTATAAACAATCCTGCTACGAGGGAGATGTTTTGTATTTTACCAAAAAGGAAGACGACGGCCGCGTATACCTTCGGGGTGCCCTGGCCGATGATACCACGATAGTGCTGGCTCTATTAAGTTAAAAATCCGTAAAAGGAATTAAAATATGAAAAAACGGGGGGATAAAAATATGCAGCATACGTTAAAGGAATTACTTTCAGACCTTTCCTGTAATCTGATTCAGGGAAGCGGTGAAATCGAACTTACCGGAATCTGCATGGATTCAAGAAAAGTCAAACCCGGAAATTTATTTATCTGTATCTCCGGCTATCAGACCGACGGTCACACTTATATTCCAAAGGCATTAGAGGCCGGTGCGGCCGCACTCGTAGTAGAAAAGGATGTGGAAGTGCCGGAAACTATTTCCGTAGTAAAGGTGGAAGATGCACGCCTTGCGCTGGCACTGATTTCGGCTGCATGGTATAATCACCCGACCAAAGCCATGACCGTGATTGGATTAACCGGAACCAAGGGTAAAACCACCACCGCCCATATGGTGAAAAAAATCCTCGAGGAAGCCGGACACAAAGTCGGCATGGTCGGCACGAACGGAGCTTTTATCGGCGATGAAACGGTTCCTGTGGAAATCAAAAATACCACCCCGGAATCCTTTGATTTGCAGCATATTTTCCGTATCATGGCAGATGCAGGATGCACTCACGTTGTAATGGAAGTATCCTCACAGGGTCTTAAATTAAACCGCGTCGCCGGAATTGATTTCGATTACGGGGCGTTTTTAAATCTTTCTCCGGACCATATCTCCCCGACGGAGCATGCGGATATGGAGGAATACAAAGCCTGCAAAATGAAGCTGTTTTCTCTCGTGAAAAAATCCGTTATCTTTATGGATACCGAATACAGTAAAGAGTTTCTCGCAATTGCCGCAAACCCCGTAACCGTATCCTTAAAAGGCGATGCCGATTATACGGTTTCCGATATTCACAATCTCTGGAACGGCGAGCTCTTCGGCGTGGAATTCAACCTTCGCAATCCTTCCGGAAAAACAGAGCATATTTCCATTGCGATGCCCGGCTATTTCAATGCGGAAAACGCTGCAATTGCCTGCGCCCTTACTTCCATGGAAGGTGTTACCGAAGAAGTCATGGATTCAGCCTTAAAGAAAGTCAGCGTAAAAGGCAGAACCCAGATTATCCCGGAAGCCATGCAAAAAGCCATTGTCATGATTGATTATGCGCATAATGCATTCAGTTCGGAATGCGTTTTGGAAATGCTTCGTGAGTATAAGCCGAAACGCCTGATCTGTATTTTCGGCTGCGGCGGAAACCGCGCCAAAGCAAGACGAATCGGAATGGGAGAAGTGGCCGGAAAAATGGCAGACCTCTCCATCATTACCATGGATAATCCGCGAGACGAAGCATTGGAAGACATCAATCAGGGAATCATTGAAGGAATCAGCAAATATAACGGCAAATACATTACCATCGATGACCGGAAAGAAGCCATTTATTATGCTTTGGACAATGCTAAGCCCGGCGACATTATCGTAATGCTCGGCAAAGGTCATGAAACTTATCAGGAAATCAAAGGGGTTCGCTATCACTTCTCGGAAGAAGAAGTCGTAAAGGAATACTTCGCCGCAAAATAACCGGATCATGAACGAATAAAATTGCCCGGAATCTTTGAATAATTTCGCCAAAAATCTTTGATTGACGAAACCTTTTTGAAAAGCTATAATATAAAAACGCACATCAAAGATGATATGCGTCATAGAAAAAAGCTTATTATTTAAGCATTTGATTTAAGTTTTTGCAAGATGAAATCGCTTCCGCGAGTGGCAGGATGGCTGCCCGGGATAAGTGGCGTTTAAGCTTGGGTCTTGCGCGACGGAAATCCACGAACCGTGTCAGGTTGGGAACAAAGCAGCACTAAGTGGAACCTTCCGGGTGCCGCAAGGCAACCTGAGCCCAGCCGGCTGTCCCGGTAACGCTCCTGTCATTCTCGGAAGCGATTTCTTTCCTCATTTATTCCATTTTCCCTACACTTTCTTTGCGATTAGCACGGCCACGCTTCGCCCGATCATGTTCACGGTACTCTTCACCTTCGTAAACGTAATTTCTTCCGAGGTACCGATTTCCAGCACCCATGTATAATTTCCGGGAATTTTCGGCAAAACGAATTCCCTTTCATCCCAGTGCATATTCATGCAGAGAAATACGATATCATCATCCTTCTTTTTCTCATCATACCCTGTGAAAAGAATCCCGACCTCTCTCGTCTCATAGGTAAAATTGGCATCCCACGGGGTCCGATTATGTGCGCTGTAACCGGGCAGACCGCATTTGGATTTCGGAAGTCTTCTTCGAACAACCGGATGTTTTTTCCGAAAGGCAATCATTTTCTTTACAAAATTGAAGAGGTCTTTATTTCTCTTATAGTCATCCCAGTCAAGCCAGGAAATTTCATCATCGTGGCAGTATGCATTATTATTGCCCTGCTGGGAATTGCCGAACTCATCACCGGATAAAAACATTGCCGCACCCCGGCTGCAAAGCAACACCGCGAAGGCATTTTTCTGCATTCTGCGACGAAGCTTCAAAATCTCCTTATCCTTTGTCGGACCTTCCACACCGCAGTTCCAGGATTCATTATCGTCGCTGCCGTCTTCGTTATTCCAGCCGTTGCTTTCGTTATGCTTGGTGTTGTAGCTGTATAAATCATTTAATGTAAATCCGTCATGGCAGGTGATAAAATTGACGGAGGAATTTCGTCCGCGAAAGCTTGGATCGTAAAGATCCTCGGAACCGGTAATACGCAGATAGGCAAGCTCCGCAACGCCCGCATCGGACTTCAGAAAACGCCTGATTTCGTCGCGGTATCTGCCGTTCCATTCCGCCCAGCGTTTCCATGCCGGGAATCTTCCGACCTGATACAATCCGCCGGCATCCCATGCCTCGGCAATTAATTTTACCTTACTTAAAATCGGGTCGTATGCCAGACTTTCCAAAAGTGGCGGGGATTCCATCGGCGAACCGTCCTCCGCACGACCGAGAATCGACGCAAGATCGAAACGGAAACCGTCCACACGGTATTCCACCACCCAGTAACGAAGACAGTCGAGAATCATCTGCCGCACAATCGGATGATTGCAGTTTAAGGTATTACCGCATCCGCTGAAATTAAAGAATTTTCCTTCCGGCGTCATCATGTAATACAAGCTCTGATCATATCCTTTAAAGGAAAATGTGGGCCCGTCCTCATTTCCTTCCGCGGTATGGTTAAATACGACATCCAGAATCACTTCGATGCCGTTTTCATTCAATGTCTTAATCAGGGTTTTTAATTCATTTCCCTCATGATTATGCTCCACAACGGATGCATAGCTCGTATTCGGTGCGAAAAAGCTGACCGTGTTATAGCCCCAGTAATTTAAAACCTTTTTCCCGTTTACATCACGTACACTTTCGAGTTCATCGAATTCAAATACCGGCATCAGCTCCACGGCATTGATTCCAAGCGATTTCAGATAGGGGATTTTTTCCATCATTCCGGCAAAGGTTCCGGGTGCCGCCACGCCGGATGACAGGCTTTTGGTAAAGCCTCTGACATGCGCTTCATAAATAATTAAATCCTTAAATCCGAGATTCGGCTCCTCAAAATGCCCCCAGTCAAAATCTTCTTCCACCACTCTGGAACGGTAGGTAAAATCCGTGCGGCTCTTTTCGCCCCACTTGCTCTGTCCCGTTACCGCCTTTGTATAAATATCGATTAAGAGAGGTGTTTTGATAATGTCGCCGTTGGAATCCGTTTCGATAATCTGATAGCAGTATTCGAAATCCTTGATATTCAGACCATAGACAATCATGGAATAGGTATTCCCGATTCGATAAGCTTCCGGAAAAGGAATCACCGCATACGGATCTTTCTCCATGGGATGAAACAAAACCAGTTCACATCCCAGCGCATGAACGGAATGAATCGTAAAATTCACGCCTTCCGGAACACAAAAAGCCCCGTTTAACAGATAGTTTCCGGGACGGACATCAAATCCGTTAATGTGATCGAGTGCTGTCTTTTTTGCCATACTGTTACCCCTTATAACCCGCCGTCTGCATTACTTCTCTTTTTCAATCCGATTCTTCGTTTTTCGGAATTTCACTGCCTGATTTCCCTGAAAATTCAGCTTTTTGCCGTCTGCTTCTTATTCATCAGATACATCCAGATTGCAACCCCCACTATAATCAGATATCCGATGACACTGTAAAAATCCGGTCGCTGTGATAAGAATATCATACCCCAAATCGCGGCAAAAATCACTTGCGAATAATCATAAACCGAGATTTCTTTTGCAGGTGCATGGGTATATGCCGCCGTTACAAAAAACTGTCCGCCGCTTGCGGCAAGCCCCGTAAGCAAAAGAAAAATCCACTGCATCCGGCTCATCGGCACATAAGTAAATGCTACCACCGGTCCCAGCATTACAACGGAAAACGCCGAAAAGAAAAATACAATCAATGCACCGCCGACTCCCTGCTGTCCAAGCTTTCTGACACAGGTATAGGCAATTCCCGCACCCAGTCCCCCAATGACTCCGCAGAATGCCGGAAACGCTTCCATTCCGAATGTCGGCTTAACAATGAAAAGGCTTCCTACAAATGCCAACACCACTGCAGTCCATTGATACCATTTGGCCTTTTCCTTTAAAAACCATGCGGAAAAAATAACCGTAAAAAACGGTGCCAGCTTATTTAACATCGAGGCATCCGAAATGTTCATCCGGTCCACGCAGTAGAAATTGCAAAGAAATCCGATGGTGCCTGCCGTTGCACGGCCCAAAAGCAGCCAGATATTTTTCTTATTGATCTTCATGCCCGGTTTTTTTCGTTCCCGAAACAGAATCACGGACGCAAAAATCAAAGCCACCGCATTCCGGAAAAATCCCTTCTGCCAGGTGGGCAGTTCCCCTGCTAAATTTATAAAAAGATTCATTGTTGCAAAACAAAATGCCGAGAAAATAATACAGGCAATTCCCTTCGACCGTTCCGAATGCAGCTTAAGTGTCATTTGCATATCAACGTACTCCAAATAAACAACACTTTTTCTTGATCAAAATTTTCCGAAAATTCTATGAATTCCGTTTATGAAAAAATTCCCGAATTACAACTTCTCGTGCAGGCGCCGAACCCTGAATCATGATTTCGCTTCCGCCACCGCTTCCGCCGAAAGCTTCTTTCATCTCTTTTGCAAGTGCACGAAGGGAGATGCCTTCAGGCCCTCCCGGTTCTTCCAGACGGCCGCAGACATAGCGGTAACCGTCCTCATCATTTCCGCGAAAACCCGCAAGGATTCCGTCGTACTGCTTTACGCAGATATTAATTACATTCCGGACCATTACTTCATCCGCACTCTTCATAAAGAAGCAATACATTTCCGGTTTCGATTCGCAGGCTTTTATCTCACGCAGCAAATCCTTTGCACAAAGGGAAGTAATTTCTTTTTTTAACTCCGTATTCTGAAGGTGCACTTCCTGCATCCTGGATGCATAGTCTGCTGCCATCCCGGCAGTCAGTTCTCTCTTGGAGGAAAATAGTTTCATCAGCTCCCGCATCTGTGCATCCAGATTCTGATAATCCATCCATGCATCTTCGCCGGCAATCAGGGTAATCCTCGTGCCCCCCCTGTGCGGCATCCGGTCAAGCACTTTGATGATTCCGATTTCGCCGGTGGTATGAAGTGCGGGTGCGCAGCAGGCACAAAGATCATATCCTTTGATTTCCACCAAACGGATTCCTTCCGAAAGTTCCAGTTTGCTTCGAAACGGAAGACTTTCCGCTTCATCCGGAGTCGGAAAGTGTACCAGAACCGGAACGTTTTCCCATACCACACGGTTACAGGAGTCCTCAATCATGGCAACATCTTCATCGCTTAACGCACCGTCTAAGTCAAAAGTCACCACGTCACTTAAATGAAATCCGACATTGTCATATCCGAAACGGGCATTCGCTATTCCGCAAAAAAGATGCTCTGCTATATGATTTTGCATCCTCCGAAACCGCAGGGCAAAATCTACCTTTGCATCAACAATGCTCCCGATGGAAAAAACAGCTTCCTTCTCCTTTAAGGAAGCAGCCTCGAGAATATGCCAGACCCTTCCGTCTTCTTTTTGTACATCCGATACCGCAACATCATCAATCCAGCCACGATCACCGGCCTGTCCGCCACCCTCCGGGAAAAATACCGTCTCGGATAGTTCAAGCCTTACCGTACCATCCGATGAATTTTGAATGTCCGTCACCGAAGTCTTCACTTCTTTGAGATAGGCGTCTTCTTCATACAGCAGTTTTGTTCTGCATCCTGTTCGTTCATTTTTCATTTTAGTATTTTTAGCTCCTAAAAAACCGCACCGGGAATAATCCGGTGCGGTTTTGTTACCATTTCGATCATCCCGCTTACTGAATCACTGCGGTATTTCTATCTTACTTGCTGGGAAGATAAGGAGCAAGCGCTCCTGCAAGTTCTCCTAAGGACATGGTCTGTAACCAGATCTTTCCGGGGCCGGTAAGCTTCGTATTGAAGAATCCTTCACCGCCGGCTAACATATTTCCAAGACCCTTAACGGATACGATATCCATGGATACGGTAGATTCCATTGCGCAAAGTGTTCCGGTCTGAACAATCATAACCTCGCCGGGAGCAAGTTCATAATCGATTAAGCTTCCGCCTGCCTGTAAAAGAACGGTTCCGTTTCCGACGAATTTCTGCATGATGAAACCTTCACCACCGAATACACCGGTTCCGAATTTTTTCTGGAAGAAAATTTCCATCTCAACGCTATTGTCGCATGCAAGGAAAGAACTCTTCTGAGCAACAATTGTATTATCGGCATTGATTTCAATTGGGAGAATCACACCCGGAACACCGGATGAGAAAGAAATAAATCCGTCACCACCCTGAGCTGTATAAAGGTTTTCAAAAATGGATTCGCCGGTCATCATTTTACCGAACATTTTTCCGATTCCACCACCCTTGGTAGCCATTTCCATGTTTCCACTCATCCATGCCATTGCACCTCTCTGGCAGCGAACTGTCTGTCCACTCGGAACATTCGCAACTGCTACCGGGAAAGATCCGCCTTTAATTTCATAATTCATACTTTGTCCTCCTTATAAAATTCCCTTAATTAAATTTATGTTGTAATTCCTTCACAACCGTTCGCAATATTGCGTTTTAAATCATCTATGATACAGTTTTTTGTTCTGATAAACCGGCTCACAGGTTAAATTCACGCCCAGTTTCCGAAACACATTTACATCCACGGGAGAGAGCATTACACTCGAGTGTACCTCACATCCGCGAAGCGACTGAATCTGCTGCATCGCAAGTTCCGCCCTGTCATCGGTGGTCGCACAGATGGAAAGTGCAATTAAGACTTCATCCGTATGTAATCTCGGATTGTGGTTCCCGAGATGATTTACTTTCAAATCCTGAATCGGTTCAATCGTAGAAGGAGAAATCAGTTCCGCTTCATCATCGATTCCCGCCAACGCTTTTAACGCATTTAACAAAAGTGCCGAAGATGCACCGAGCAGAGCGGATGTTTTTCCCGTTACGATTCTTCCGTCCGGAAGCTCCATCGCAGCGGCCGGTTCTCCGGTCGTTTCCGCTTTAACCCTCGCCTGGCTGACAACCGGTCTGTCGTCCACGGAAATTCCCGCCTGCTTCATCAAAAGCTCGATTTTCATCACCTGCTCATGATCGGCATTTCCCTGAAGAACCTGACATTTGGTATTAAAATATCTCCGGATAATTTCCTGCTTGCTGGCTTCCCTGCAGACCTCATCGTCTACAATTCCGAAGCCTGCCATATTAACACCCATATCCGTCGGAGACTTGTACGGGGATTCTCCCATAATCTGCTCAAACATTGCATTGAGTACCGGGAATACCTCCACATCACGGTTATAATTTACGGTGGTTTCCCCATATGCTTCCAAATGGAACGGGTCAATCATATTGACATCGTTTAAGTCCGCGGTCGCTGCTTCATATGCCAGATTCACGGGATGTTTCAGCGCCAGATTCCAAATCGGGAAGGTCTCATACTTTGCATAACCTGCCTTAATTCCGCGCTTATATTCATGGTAAACCTGAGAAAGGCAGGTTGCCATTTTTCCGCTTCCCGGTCCCGGAGCCGTAATTACCACAAGGGAACGGGATGTTTCGATATATTCATTTTTTCCGTAACCGTCATCGCTGACGATAAGGGGAATGTTTGAGGGATATCCTTCAATGGGATAGTGACGGTAAACCTTCATCCCGAGAGATTCAAGTTTTTTCTGATATGCAATGGCACTGGACTGATTCGCAAAATGCGTCAGGCAGACACTTCCGACATAAAGACCGTATCCGCGGAATGCATCGATTAAACGAAGCACATCCATGTCATAGGTGATACCGAGATCGGAACGGACCTTGTTTTTTTCAATGTCCTGTGCGGAAATAACGATAACGATTTCCGCTTCATCCTTTAACTGCGTCAGCATCTTGATTTTGCTGTCCGGTTTAAATCCGGGAAGAACTCTCGAAGCATGATAATCATCAAAAAGCTTTCCGCCGAATTCCAGATAAAGTTTGCCGCCGAACGCGCCGATTCTTTCCTTGATGCGCTCCGACTGCATTTTTAAATACTTCTCATTATCAAAACCGATTTTATTCATAGTACCCCCTGAAAAGCAAAACTCTACTGCCAATTATAAATTTTTTTGGGAATAAAATCAATAAATACGACTCAATAAATACGATACAGATAAATCGTCATGCCGTATTTTGAAGAAGTGAATTCTTTCTCAAATACGACTCTGTCCGTTTCCAGAATTTCCCTGTCGGAAAAAAGATACTCGCATCCGAGACCGGACAGCGCATCAAAATCATACGGAAGATTCCGGTAAGCATCCTCCGAAATATGATTTTCGGCCAGATACAGATAGGCCCTGCTGCCCCAGGTATCAAAATAGGTTTTCAAAACATCGTCTTCCGAAAGTGCTGCGGCAATGACTTTTCGAAAGGCCTTTTTATACTCCATCGGGTAGTTGTTTGAATATCCGTCCACGGTATAAAATCCATACACCAGCGACGGGGCGGGACTGTATCCGAGGTGCGCGATACGATATTCGGATTTTTCCTTTCCGATGTAGGCATCGATTTCGGCAAGCACATCCTCATGATAATATTCGGCCATTCCGATGGTTCCCGTATATTCAGAACCATGATTCTGATAATTGACGTTATCATAAAGATTAATCCTGTATTTCATTAAAAATGCCGTGGGAATTAACGACAGGAAAAACAGGGTTGCACAGGCAATCTCCGGAATCCGCTTTTTGTCACGGATAAAAATCCCTCCCAGAATTCCAAGCAGCATCCAGAAGCAACCGGGCAGGAAATAATAAAACCGGTCTAAGTCCGTGTGCTTTAAAAATCCCCCGATTTGATTTTTTAATTCCGCCACCCGCTCGGAGCCCAAAACCGCATATGCGATACAGATGATAAAAACAGCGCCCCATAATAAAAATGCGGTAACAGCTGCTTTTTTTTGTTCCGCGTCCAATTTTTTAAACCGAAGAATTGCATAGACGGTAAGTAAAATCAAAACCGGAAGAAAGAACCGGTGCAGGGATACCGCATAGGTTTCTTCCCCGTAAAAGAAAATGTTCCAAAACCTTCCGATTAAGCTTCCGCCTGTTGAGGATGCCACAAATTCCTCGCGGTGGCTGACAAATGCGTCCTTCCCGAAAAGAAGATCCAGAATCAGCTGAAAATTCCAAATCCCGTAAAGAAGAACCATCCAAAGTCCGCCAAGATAAAACGGAAGCCTTGCTTTCTTAAATCCCTTGTCCGTAATAACGGTAACAATGATTGCCAAAAGCACAAAGCCACAGGAAACATATCCCGCAAGCGCGATATGGGTGGAAAGGGTAAAATAGCCAATCCCCGCAAATACGCCGATGATGGACAGAATGCTTTTTACTCTCTTGCTTTTTTGTTGTTTTAAATCCGCACTCTTACTTCCCCACCAATATAACGTGTAAAAGCAAAGCATCAGAAGCGGAATACCGATTACATTCAGTCCGTATACCGGCTGGAACGGAAGCATCGCAAATAAAAGAGCAACCGGCAGGGCCGCCAGCGAACTTTTCGTCACCTTATGAATCAGGAAATAAAGCCCTAAAAATGCCGTCAGGGTTTCGATCATAAACTGAATTAAAAATGCCCACTCCACGCTGAAAATACGGTACAACGAAATGAACAAAGGTGCCGATGCTTTCATCGATTCCGCAGGCAGCTCACACATCATTTCCGAATAACTTTTTGCATTCGAAAACAGATGTCTTGCCGGAATCACATAGGAGCAGATTGTCTCATCAAGCTGGTCATGCACATCAAAAACGGTATTTTCGCCCCATACGAAATACAGGGCAAAAATACCGGCAAAAAACAATAATCCCAGCAAAAATAACGGGCTCTTATTCAAAAAAGAAATTTTTTTATTCAATACCGTTCTCTTTGATATATTCTACAGCATCTCCTACCGTAACGATACTTTCCAGATCTTCCTGGGGAATTTCCACGCCGAATTCCTCTTCCATTGCCATTGCAAGTTCAAATAAATCCAAAGAATCCAGTCCCAAATCATCCTTAAAGGAAGTATCTTCCGTAATATCATTCTCATCAATATTCAGCTGATCCATCATAATGGATTTGATTTTATCAAACATAAGCGTAACTCCTTTACATACATTTTTATTACTTCAATTTTAAATAATTCAATTTAATCCTTAAAACCAACCGTGAAGGTAATTTCGAATATGAGTATAGTATCACAGCAATTCTTTGTCAACACATTCGGGCTCCACTAATTATGAAATCTTTATATGCTACAAGCGCCATCTGCAAACGGGACCTTTAATCGCTTTCGCCCAAATTAAGCGCCCTGTAAATATCCCTTTTGGATACACCGCGGTCTGCCGCTACGCGCTTCATGGCTTCTTTTTTCTCAAGACCATCATCGAGATACATCTGCATATGCTCCTCAATTGTCATCTCTTCGAAACGGCGAATCTGCTCCTCTTTTTTCTTTTCGGGATCGGCACCCGCAAGAATTAAAACATACTCTCCTTTCGGCTCATTGCTTTCGTAAAATGCAATTGCTTCTGACAAATCCATCGAGGGCGCTTCCTCATATTTTTTCGTAAGCTCCCTGCAAAGCGTAATTTTCCGCTCCCCTAAGGCATCGAAGAGTTCCTTCAGTGTCCCTTTCAGATGATGCGGCGCCTCATATAAAATGATGGTTCTTTCCTCATTTTCAAGCGACTTAAGAACTGCTTTTCTTTCCTTTTTATCCGCCGGCAGAAACCCTTCAAACACAAATCTTCTCGTCGGAAGACCCGACAGAGTCAGCGCCGTAATGGCCGCACACGCACCCGGAAGCGAGGTGACCGTAATTCCCTCTTCCTTTGCACGCCTTACCAAAACCTCTCCGGGATCGGAAATCGCAGGTGTTCCGGCATCCGTAATCAGCGCGATATTTCTTCCCTCTTTCAGCTGTGCGATTAAAACCTCCGCCTTATCGTATTTATTAAATTCGTGATAGCTGGTCATCGGCGTTTTGATTTCGAAATGATTCAGAATCTTAATCGAATTTCTTGTATCCTCGGCCGCAATCAGATCCGCTTCCCGAAGGGTATCCAGTACACGAAATGTAATGTCGCCCAAATTTCCAATCGGGGTGGCGCATAAATATAAAATCCCTGCCATACCGTTCTCCCGCTTCCTTTTTTGTCCGCTTCCTCAGACTTTTCGGAAGATTCCTCTCCTTTTTCTGCTTCCAAAGACTTCTTTGTCCGCTTCCCTAAACCAATTCCGGTCCGTATATCGAGGAAACCTCCTTGGAATAGACATCCCTGCTTTGATAAATAATAAGCGGCGGTTTAATACGCATTCCGCTCTTTGCACCGCGCTTTCCTTCAACTAAAATCATGTTGGGTTCGTGATCCGCATACGGATACACAACCCGAAGAGATTTCGGTTCCAGACCGTATTCGGACATTTTTCGAAGAATCTCCGCCATCCTCTCCGGTTTGTGAACCATATAAAAACGGCCGCCGAATTTCAGCATTTTCGCCGCACATTTTAATACATCATCCAACGTGGCCATCACTTCATGCCTGGCAATCGTAAGTGCATCGTTCGGATTTTTCAATCCCTGTTCCACCGTCATATACGGCGGATTGCAGGTGACGACATCAAAAGAAGCAGCCGCAAAATATGCCTCTGCTTCTCTTAAATCTCCGCATACAATATCAATGGAATTCTCCAGTTTATTGAGCGCCACACTGCGTTTCGCCATGTCCGCGGATTCTTCCTGAATCTCCAGACCGGTAAAATGTTCGCCCTTCGTTTTCGCCTTTAAAAGAATCGGCAGTACGCCCGTTCCGGTACATAAATCCAGTACCTTTTCACCGGGCTTTACCAAGACAAATGCGGACAGTAAAACCGCATCCATACCGAAACAGAATCTTCCGGGATGCTGAATGATTTCATATCCGTCACGCCGGAGCGAATCTAAGCGCTCTCCTTCTTTTAAATACTCTTCCCGGGTCATTTTTACTGCTCATTCCTTCCCGGTTTTATGCCGGTTTTTATTTCTTTCCGTTCTGCATTATTTCAGCTCCGTTTTCGAAGCTTGCAAAATATTTTACGTTGTCTCTTTATTGCTGTGGCTTCTGTGTTCCCTTCCGTTATGACGGGAATTCTGCCCGTGCTTATTTGCGGAAGTCTCTTTGTTCTTTGCGTTATCCGTATCCTTCTTTACGTGCTTCTCGCCTTCGGGATGCGAATTATTTTTATTCGGACGGTTTCTGCGATTTCTGTGATTCTTCTTACCGTTCGGAGTATCGACCTTTTCGACATTTTCCGGAATCGCTCCGGGTCCTTTCTTATCCGCCTTCTGCAAAGCCTCCCGAATGGTTTTGTCTTTCTTCGCTTTACGCTCTTCTAAACGTTTCTGCCTTGCTTCCCTCTCAGCTGCCTGATTCGCTTCTCTCTCTGCTTTATCAAGACGGTCCTGCTTTTCCATCTGCTCGAGCATCGCCAATGCCTCTTTATCCTCATCGGTCATGGCTTCTTTATCCTTGCGGTACATCTTCTTAAACTGAAGATCTTCTGCCTTGTATTCGCGGATTTCTCTTTCATCGCCTTCTTCCACGATTACGCGGACCGTCTGCCTAAGCACGTTTACGGACTGCACGTTTCCGTGACCGCCGTCCGCTGCCGTAACATAATCACCGACACCGGGGAGATTTTTATTTAACTCCTCATAGGTTTCTTCCTCGTTCTTTAAGCAGCACATCAGTCTTCCGCAGACACCGGAAATTTTTGCCGGATTTAAAGAAAGATTCTGCTCTTTGGCCATTTTAATCGAAACGGAGACAAGGTCCGTCAAATAACTGTGGCAGCATAGCACTCTTCCGCATACACCGATGCCGCCCATCAGACGGATTTCATCACGTACACCAATCTGACGAAGTTCGATTCTTGTTTTAAATACACTCGCTAAATCCTTTACCAGCTCACGAAAGTCAATTCTTCCGTCCGCTGTAAAATAAAAGAGAAGCTTATTGTTATCAAAGGTATATTCCGCATCTACCAGTTTCATCTCAAGACCGTGCTTTTTGATTTTTTCCTTGCAGATGGCATATGCCTCTTTCTTTTTCTCTAAATTCTCCGCATTATGTGCATCATCTTCCGGAGTGGAAATACGGATAATCGGCTTCAGCGGCGCCACGATTTCCGAATCCTCTACCTCTTTTACGGGGCCTACCACAAAGCCGTATTCCATTCCCCGCGCAGTTTCCACGATGACATGCTGTCCGCGTTCCACTACCGCACCGCAGGGATCGAAATAATATATTTTCCCCGCCATGTTAAATCTAACACCAACTACTTTTGTCATTTTGTCCTTTTATCCTTTATATGTCCTTATTCAGGATTCTTTCTCACAGTCCCTGACGGCAATCAGTAACAAATCCGCAACCGTCTCGGGATTGACATTACTTCGAAGCATCAGTTGTGCTTTTTTCAGTGCATCAAAAATTTCACCGAATCCTTCATACGCTATTAGTTTCGATACTTTCTTAATATACTGTATTTCTTCCCTAAAAATCAAGCCTGACTCCCGACCGGTGGTTTTATATACAAGCGCGTCACGATACCAGATTCTGATAAAATCCATAAGCCCGGTCAGTTCCGCACCCTTTTTGTCTTTCCCGAGTTCCACGGCTTTGACGTATAAATCGCCGTAATCCCGGTCCGCGATTTCCTTAAGCAGCGTCACCGCTTTTTCCTTGCTTTCATCGAATTCCGCATCGGATACCAAATCCACGGCTCTTCCGAGATTCCCTCTCGCAAAGGCAACGCAGACATCCGCACGATAATCGGGGACCTCCTTATTCCGCATCAGATAACGCTTAATGACGGCATCCGGAACGGGTTTCACCGGCAGCAGCACAACACGGCTTAAAATGGTCGGCAAAAGTGCTTCCGCGGATGTCGCATTCATAATGATTACGGCATAGGAAGGAGGCTCCTCAATAGTCTTTAACAGCGCGTTCTGTGCCTTAATCGTCATATTCTGTGCATCATCTATAATATATACCTTTTTATCGCTTCGATACGGTTTTATAACGACATCATCATTTAGTCCTTCCCGGATGTCGTCAATTCCGATGGTTTCCTCCTTTGCATGCTCTAAATGAATGACATCCGGGTGATTTCCCGCATCCATCTGCAGGCACGACAAACACTGTCCGCAGGGTTTGTTTCCCTCCGACTCGCACTGCAGTGCCTTTGCAAAACAATTCGAAAGCGTGGTCTTTCCGCTTCGTTTTTCACCGACGATTAAATAAGCATGGGAGTGCTTTCCATTATTTGCTACGGCTTTCATTTTTAATTTTAACTGTTCTTCTCCGAGAATGGAGTCAAAATCGTACATGTATAATTTCTCTTTCAGTCTGCTAAAAGAGCGCGAATTTCATAACGGATTCTCTGGTAGCAATCCTCCAGGTTATCATTAATAAACCGCGCTTCGATTCCGGCCTCTTTGATTTTTTCCTCGCTGAAATCTTCCGCATCCGCTAAGAATCTTCTGCACATCTCCTCATACTTCGGATGCTCCTGCGCACGCTCCCGTCTCAGGGCACGCTCTAAGCGGGTTCCGTCATCCACTTCTATTAAAAGGGGAACCATTTTTTCCTTTCCGAAATGCTCCACGCACTTTCGATAAGATTCCGGTGTTCCGATTACCAGATAATCATTCTTCGTAAGGTCGATGTTTTCATCCTCCACCGTCATGTATTTCCAGATTCCGTGAACGGTGTTGTAGGCGCGAAGCTCCACAATTTTTCCTTCATCGGACAGTCTTTTTACCTCTTCCTCCCCGATAAAAAAGTATTCTTCGCCTTCCTTCTCGCCTTCGCGAATCGGCCGCGTGGTATACGTTACAATTTTTCTTAAATTCAGGCTTTCATCCTCCAGAAGACGCTTATAGATTGTATCCTTGCCCGTGGCGGATTTGCCCATGATACAGAATATTTTTCCCATTAATATTACATGCCTGCCTTACATTATTTTTGACACTTGGTGACGGGGATGTTGTGTCATTTTAGCGCTTCATTTCATTTCATGTTTTGTTAGTTTCCCCGGCACTTTCACCAGAAGTCTACGATAGAAGCTTCTCTAATTTCTCCCTTGCTTCCCCGTAAGCGGTAAACTGAATACCATGAAAACCAAGTTCTATCGCTGTCTCGACATTCTGCTGCCGGTCATCAATAAAGACGCATTCTTCCGCCTTTAAATCATACTCCTTCAGCAAATACCGGTAAATCTCCGGATCCGGCTTGATAAGTTTTACAAATGCCGAAATCACTTTCCCATCGGCCATTTTTGCAAAATTGAATTTTTCCTTTTCTTCTTTTATAAAAAGATCCTTTGGAAAATTGGAAAGCAGAAAAACATTAAGCCCCCGGTCCTTTAATTCCCGAATCCAGTCATCCGTATAGGAATACACGGAAATCGCCTCATCAATACGATACCACAATTCGGCAAATTTATCTTCCAGCCCCGGAAGCACTTCCTGAATATATTTTATTGTTTCCTTTTCGGACATTACGCCCCGGTCAAACTCATTCCAGCGATCCCCAATCACCTTCACCCGCATAATTTCCAAATCATCATCGGAAAATCCAATCTCCTTAGCGAGTTTATCCCAGTCAAAAGAAACCAGCACTTTTCCGATATCAAAAATCACATTCTTTATCATATAAATTTCCGTTTCCTCTTAAATAAATGCTTCGTTTGAGGCTTTTCATCCTCTCCCGAAACGGGATTATCAGCATAACCTTACGTTTATTTCAAAAATCCTTCAGTTTTTATTTGACAAGATTCAAAAAATCGGCTATTATCATATTTGCTTATTTACGGCGTGTGGCTCAGCTTGGTAGAGCGCTACGTTCGGGACGTAGAGGTCGCTGGTTCGAATCCAGTCACGCCGACTAGTATTTACA
>CACZRH010000163.1 GCA_902783455.1 uncultured Lachnospiraceae bacterium
ACACGCTTCGTCCTTTGATTTTTGAAATAATAAACGTTTTTACGTAATTGAAAAGGATTAAACATACATGAAAAAAAAGAGAATCTTAATTATTGTCTATTGGCTGGTTTTTCTGATTCTGATGAGCGCTCTTTTGTTTTTGTATGAATATCATACTTGTAAAAAGAAGGCCACCGATAATCTGATTTATCAGACAAATTCCATTTTAGAAGATCTTCCGCAGATTGTAAGAAATGACGCATATGCTGTGATGGATTTTTCCATGATGCACTCCTCCAGACTGGAAAGTCTGCTTCTTGCACTGGAAAATGTTCAGACAATAAATCGCGCAAATTATATTGCCAACCAGTTTTATGAGGTTGCAGGCATTAAAGGTCTGGCGTTCTATAACGAGAACGGAAAAATCATTTCCACGGTAGGCGATTACACCAGCGGGGAATTTGATAAAGACTCCATCGAGGTTCTTTCGAATATTTACACAGATGATACCTATAGCTTCATGGATGATAATATGGACTATTATATGGAGATTCTGTTTTCATCTATAGCGGTTTCGGATGGTACTTCTTCGAATTTTATTTTAAAAAAATCCGGTCCCTGGATTATCGGAATTGAGTATGATTATACCGAAGAAGAAGAAAATGCCATTAATTATTTCAGATGGCAGTCTTCCCTGAATCGAATCCGGATGGCGGATTCCGGGCATATTCTTGCAATCGACAAGAATGACGGAACCATCCTTTCCGGTTCCGACGAAGAAATGAACGGGCAGACGTTTGACAAACTTTCTGTTTGTCCCACGGGTTCGAACATCGATTATTCACTGGATGATCTAAATACCATTTTCCGGGAACCGAATCAGGTTGCAGAGCTTTCCATCTCCGGAATTCCCTGTTACGCGATCCGAGTGAATTTTGATTCCTGTCTGATGCTGGCCTATCTTCCGGTTCATGAAATTCGGAACAATACCTTTTCGGCTGTCAGCACATGGTTTTTCTTTTTGGTTTTGGTAACCGGTATCTGTATGATGTTTTCCCTGTTCTATCTGGATGAAAAGGATTCTCAGATTGTTGAAGGAAAAGGCCGCTATAATTATAACAAAACCCTTTCCGGCCGGCTAAGCGTCTGTACGGTTCTGGCATTGGTCTGCATTTTTATTCTGGGTTTTTTTCTGGAAGTACTGTCCGTAAATGCCGATATGTTTCATTACAATCAGAGTAAGGCAAAGCAGGTGGCGGAAGTTCTTTCGGAAGAATCAGGTGTCTATGACAAACTGCAAAACATGTATAAGGATGACGAGCTAATCAAAGCAAAGATTGGCGGAGTCATTCTCAAAAATGCCAAACAGGCGGATCTGACAACGGAATTCATGGAGAAGATGGCAAAATGTCTGAATGTAAAATACTGCTATTATTATGACTTACACGGAAATCTGATTGCTTCCAATTCTCCTTACGCGTTAAATTTAGATTCTTCTTCCGATTTCTATTCCCTTTTAAAGGGTCGGACGGAATACGCGGAAGGATTTGAATTTGATGAAACCGTCGAGGAATTTCGTCAAAAAGCAGGTGTTTCGGTTTTGGACAAAAGCGATAAATGTATCGGTGCTCTGGTTATTGAAGAGGATGCCGACCGTCGTAATTCTCTCTTTGAAGCCCTGGACTATGAGTCGGTTCTCAGGGAGGCAGATTTAATCAATGACACATACCTTATGGTTATGGACGGAGAAGATAATATAATCCGGTTTTTCGCCAGAGTAACCAATGTTCAGTCGTTTATTATGTTTGAGGATGGCGATGCATCAGCTGAGGAAATTGGAATGGACGTGAACAAACTCCGTGATGATTATAACGGAACCATTTCCGTCAACAATATGAAATACTATACTTCGGTAAAAAGAACGGCAGACAATGGTGTTCTGATTATGCAGGAACAATCCATCATTCCTGTATCGTCCTTCATGCCCATTCTGATTGAAACAGGCGTTGTTTTGCTGTTTATGATTCTGCTCTGGCCGCTGGCATGCCTGAGGGATAAAAAGCTTAAGGTTGATGAAAGCGGGACGAAATCCTTCCCGGAAATCATTCATATTTCCGGTATTGAAGCAGATGATGAAAACAACGGGGAAAAGAACGAGGTTTTAGCTGTTCTTTCGGGAATCGCCAATAAAAACAAGCCATATTTTGAAGAACGCTGGGCAAAGGACAGTACAAAATGGAAAGATAAATCCTCTTCTGAAAAATTCAGCACGGTATTTGTTATGGTTTGCTTTTTCGCAATTCTTTCCATCATCTTACAGGCCTTTTTCATGAAGGATAATTCCGTCTGGTTCTATTGTTTTTCCGGTGAATGGGATAAGGGAATTAATCTTCATTCCATTGTATCCTGTATCATAACGATTTGTATTCTTTTCTATGGAAGAATCGTTATTCATAAGCTGCTATATTTAACGGCCCGTGCTTCAAGCGCCAGAGGTGAAACCGTATGTCACCTTTTTGACAGTTTCCTTGTATTTATTATGTATATCGTGGGAATTTTAATCTGTCTTGCAAACTTAGGAGTGGACATTCGGATTCTCGGTGTTACCGGTGGTATTACCGGTTTCATTATCAGTTTCAGCTGCCAGACCATTCTGGCTGACATGCTGGCCGGAATTCTGATGACTATCGAAGGCTCCGTGAAAACCGGCGATTTTGTTACCTTTAACGGACAGCCCGGTATTGTTTACAGCATCGGTATTCATACCACCAAGCTGAAATGGTACGGGGAAATTACATCGATTCGAAATAACGATTTCCGCAATTACGTATCCTTCAGCACCGATCGTGTCAAGGTTTACTTAAAGCTTGATTACAAAGAATCCCTGAGCCGTTTTGAGGATGTTTTTGAAAAGGAATCCGCATATCTTCACGAAAAACTATGCGAGTATGCACAGGAATACATTGAAGGTCCTAACTATCTTGGAATTACGGAAATCGGAAATGACGGTATTACGGCCTGCTTCTCATTCTTCTGTCCGGGCGAAAAAATCTATGCGGTAACCAGAATGTTTAATCGCGAGCTGCTGTTTATGTGCGAGCGAAACGATATTCTTATTGCCCTGCCTCAGGTGGTTGTCAACGAACCGGAACAGAAAGTGATCTACGAGAAAGAAGAGGACTTAAGGACTCAGGGAAAGAAACAGGAGAAAAAATGAAGAAAAAAATTGGAAAACGCTTTGGAAAAGTTTTTACGTAAAAATAGCAAAAGTATGGTAAGGGGAAACACTATGGAAGAACAAAACAGAACAACAATCATATATAACGCACAAAGAAAAATGCTTGCCGCTGACTATGAAATGTCGGAAATCCGGAGTCTTTTGAATGAACTGATGGCGTTAGAAGAGTTGGATGAAGTGATTGCCCGTGCCAATTCGTACATTGCAGAGGCAGAACTTAGAATCAGCCGTAAGAATCTGTCTGCCCCTGATTCAGAAATCACAATATGCGGCGACGAAACCACCGGCAATAAAACCACCGAGGAATTCGATATTGAAAAAAACGACATTCATACTGACACAGCAGAAATTGTTTTGAATGAGCAAAAAAGAATTATAGAAAAGCTTTTATCGAAAGGGATTGTCCCTGCGCAGATTCATCAATGGCTTGACTTTCCGATGGAACTGATTCTGGAAACTTACAAGAATTGGAATAAATAAAAAAGAGGTAAGAGACTTTGAAATATAATAAAAAGGACCTGTTTGAATCCATGCATCCGGTGAGGGCACTAGCAATTATGGCACTGCCGACGGTTGCAAGCCAGATGATTCTTCTGGTCTATAATATTGCAGACACGTGGTTTATCGGAAGAACGAACAATCCTTCCATGATAGCGGCTTCGAATCTGGCGTTAACCGTATATCTGATTGCAGCCTCACTGGCAAATATTTTCGGTGTCGGAGGCGGAAGCTTAATGGTTCGCTTAATCGGCGAAAAAAGAACGGAAGACGCAAGAAAGGTTGCATCTTACAGCATTATTGCATCCGGTATTGCAGCCCTTGCATTTTCTTTCCTTACCCTGATTTTCATGTCACCGCTTTTAACCTTACTCGGTGCAAAAGACATGACTTTGATTTACGGGAAACAGTATCTTCTTACAACCGTTGTGCTGGGAAGTGTGCCGACCATTTTATCCATGAGCATGTCACAGCTTTTAAGAAATGCGGGGTATTCCAAAGAATCGGGAATCGGAGTGGGAATCGGAAGCTTATTAAATGTTTTTCTGGATCCGC
>CACZRH010000164.1 GCA_902783455.1 uncultured Lachnospiraceae bacterium
ATGATTGACAGAGAAGCAATACTTCAGTATGTATTGGAGCATGATTACACGGAATGGACCGTGGATGCATGGATAAATGCATTGGATGCACAAAAGGGCAAGCCTAAGGACAGCGAAGAGTATAAGAGATTTGAGCTGTTGCAAAAACAGCGTGAGGCAAAAGAGAAAGCCGAGAAGGCAAGGGAAAAGGCTGAGCAAAAGCGCATAGATATCGCGGTAAGGAATAATATGCGGAAATATCGCGTCCTCGATCCGAATGAAGATCTTCCCTATAACATGGTTGGCTTTGCAATGTCACCGAATGAGAGAAGAAATGCGTACAGGACTGCGGAAGAATATCCGGATCCGGAAAGACTGGCTGCCGTTTTAAAGGAGCTTATGATTCGGCATGAAGGGGTATTTAATTTAAACAGACTCTCGGATTTATGTTACGGAAAGATCAGCGAAAGTACGATAAGTAAAAGCTGCGCGAGGGACCATCTGTCGAATCGTGATCAGGCATGGATTATCACACTGGCATTGAAACTGAATGAAGAGGAAGCCGAACGGTTCTTTGGGGTAAGTGGATTTTTTTATGATAACGGAAGTTATCCGGGGACAAAATCCGATACGGAATTAAAGAAAGCAATAAAAAGGGATATTATGCTTCATGCTATCGTAAAAAACGGAACGAAATGCAATCTGAATGAAATTGATGAGTTCTTAATGGACATGGGCTATGAGCCTTTAGGAGAGTACCTCGGAATCCGTGAGTAAGCGGTCTTTTATTTAGGATATAAAAGTATAAAATTTAAAATATTAACGAATAGTAACCCCTTCCGTCAATTCCACCGTGGAATTAACGGGAGGGATTTTTATATGGTAATGTAGTGGTATCAAATACAACCAACAGGCACAAAATGAAACCGCGCGGAATCAAAAGTCGCCTGACAGAACAAAGGAGGAAATCAGAATGGAGAGTATTTCAATTGATATTCAGGGGACCAGTCAGAATTTAAAGCGAATGCTAGAGGAGCGAAAAATATCCGCCAAAGAAGTGCAGCGGGCACTTAAGATAAAATCGCCGCAGGCGGTTTACAAATGGATCAGCATCAACAATCAGACTCTGCCGTCGCTTGAAAACCTTATACAGCTTGCATCGCTTTTGAATTGCAGTATCGAGGACATTTTGGTGATTCGGGGAGGCAAGATGCGAACAGGAGGTGAAAAACAATGGATTTGCAAAAAATGTGGATCAATCATGGAGGATGTCTCAAATCGCAGGTTATTAAAAAATTCGTTTATGCTTGGCGAGTACTGGCAGGGGATTGACAGAGACTACGGTAAATCCCCGATTGAATGGATTGTGTTAAAGGAGTTTGAGGACGGAAGAATACTGGTAATAAGCAGTGAAGTGCTTGATTGTCAAAAGTATGAAGAGGAATTTGAGGAATATCTGATGACATGGGAAAATTGTTCATTACGGAAATGGCTTAACACGACATTCTTAAATGACGCATTCAGCCCGAAGGATCAGGAAAAAATACTGGAAGTGACGAATAAAACGGAGGACAACGCGAAATTCGGAGCTTCCGGCGGGGCAGATACCAGTGATAAAATTTTTCTTTTGTCCTTAGAGGAAGTAAACCGGTATTTCCTGCTGGATGAGTACTTCAGTACCAGTACCTGCTATGCAACCAAATATGCAAGAGCAAGGGGAGTGGAGGTTTCCAGGGAAGGCTGCTGCAAATGGTGGCTTCGTACGCCGGGATTACAGGAATACGGGCGCTCGCCGCAGGAAACCTATATCGACTGCCGCGGGCAGGTAAAACTTTTCGGTTATGACATGCGCTTTAGTTTTGTCGGGGTCAGACCGGCAATGATGATTGATCGAAACAAATTGGAATGGTGAATAATAGTAAATAGTAATTGTGAAGAATAGAAACGGTAACAAATTGTAATTGTGAAGAAGAGTAAAGATACGAAAGGGGTTTTGAACGATGGGAAATAACAGTTACGAAATGGTAAAAGATGTACTTTATACGCTTTTGGCAGGCGAGATTGCTATCTACAGAGAAAATGCCAATACATACAAATGCGGTATGGGGATCTATGCATTTCTGAATTTTTTAAAAGAGAAAATGCCGGAGATCTTTAAGGATAAGGAGTTTACGCGGGATCTGATTTGGGATATGCCGGGAATAAGAGATAATTTTAAAACAGATGAGTGTATTCTTGAGGACATTTATTGGACATTTTTGGATAAGGAACTGCAAAATGACCCGGAGATATTGTGGACATTTTTATCCGCTACCCGCTTCGGATATGAGGATCCGGATTATCTTGAGTATGGGAATCCGGTTGCCGGTATTCCTTTTGACATGTATGAGCTTTCTCATGATATGGTAATGGAGGATCCGATTTTTTCCCTGTTGTTAAAAAAAACCGATCCGGTAAGCATTTATGAGGAAATTTTAAATGAGAAGGAAAGGCTTGATCCGGAGATTCTTAGAAGACTAATTCAGTGGTATGGGAATCATCTGTATCTCTCGGCGTATGCCAATAATAAGGTGTATGAAAATATGGTGCAGCTGCAGGGACTTTTTGTGGATGCCATTCAGGAGGATTATCGGGAAAATGAAAAGGCAGCAGAGGTTTATGATGGCTTGAATCCCTATGTTTCGGATCTTCTTTCCGAACTGACAGATGAATTTCTGGACAGTATCCGCGTATTATCCAAATATGGGGAAGAAAGAGAGTGGGAAAAACCGGTCCCGGAAATGATGGAGTTATTTAAGTGCGACATATTGGAAAGAGTGCAGACGGAAATAGATTTTATTCCGGAAAATGCTCCGGGTGGAAAAGAGGAGAGGGCCAAAGCCATGGAAGATTTTTCCTGGATAGAAGCTTTCGAGAAGCTGCTTTCGCCTTATATGGAGCAGATTAAGCTTTTTGATGCCGCCTTTGAGGGGGATTTCGGCAGTCTTGGTGAGGA
>CACZRH010000165.1 GCA_902783455.1 uncultured Lachnospiraceae bacterium
CCAGATACGAAGGGTATTTACGATTCCGTTTCCGTAGCCGACGACGGGAAGGTCATAGGGAACGGCTTTTACTGCCTGATAGCCTTCCAGGCGATAATTATTTCTTCCGTTCTCATCCGTATAGCTTGTTACATAGCCGCCGAAACGAACTTCCTTGGTATATTCGGGGCGCCGCAGTTCAAACGGATTGCCGTCTGCAAGCCAGTTATCGGGAACTTCCACCTGATAACCGTCACGGATTTCCTGCTTGAACATACCATAACGGTAACGAATACCGCATCCGTATGCGGAATATCCAAGGGTTGCAAGAGAGTCAAGGAAGCAGGCCGCAAGTCTTCCAAGACCGCCGTTTCCAAGTGCCGCATCGGGTTCCTGATCCTCAATCCGGTTGATGTCCACACCCAGCTCATCAAGCGCATCCTTCGCATCCTGATAAGCGGTTAAGTTAATCATGGAATTACCGAGTGCACGACCCATCAAAAATTCCATTGACAGGTAATAAACGGTCTTCGGGTCCTGTTTCTCATATGCTTCCTGGGTTTTTAACCAGTGATCCACAATCTGGTCCTTGATTGCATAGCCGACTGCCTGGAAAATCTGCTGGTCGGTTGCTTCATCCATTGTCTTACGATAGAGTGTTCTTACGTTGTATAAAACGCTGCGCTTGAATAATTCTTTATCAAAATCAAGATGCGGAACGGAGCTCTTTGTCTTCTTTGCAGCAGGCTTTTTTGCCGCGGTATTTGTCTTTGCCGCGGGAGTCTTCTTTGCACTTTCCTTCTTAGCTGATGCCTTCTTCGGAGCTGCTTTTACCGTTGTCTTCGGCGCCGCTTTCTTTGCGGTTGTGCTCTTCTTTGCTGTTGTTTCCTTCGCTGCGGGTTTCTTTGCTGTTGCCATGTTTTTTCCTCCATTTGCCGAGAAGCGTAAACGCTCTCGTTTTTCCTTGAAAACTCCGAAAAGTTTTCCAATTGGCTGCTACTTAAAAGTACGTTACTTTTTTACAACCCCAATGAAAACATCTTCCCCATTGATGTTCCACTTCTTTGCATTTTCCGCATTTTCTCCGAAGCGGAATTCATCGGCCAGAACTTTGGTCGAAATCGCTTCTTCGTTACTGCGGATGATTTCTGCTATTTTATCATTCTCGGATACGGTAACGATAATGTGATCCATTACTTCAAATCCGGAATCTTTACGCATAGTCTGGATTTTGCTGATGACTTCGTAAACGAAACCTTCGTTAATCAGCTCGTCGGTAAGTCTCGTATCCAGAACGACCGTGACGGGGCCGTCCGCCATGGATTCAAATCCTTCCTTCTTAACCATATCGATTAAGAGATCCTCTTCCGTAAGTGAAATTGCATTTCCGTTTACTTCGAAATCCAGGCTTCCCTTTGCTTTCAGGGTATCCATTGCCTCATTTCCGTCCACCTCGGATAAGTATTTCTGAATACCACCGAGGGACTTGCCGTACTTCGGACCTACGGTCTTTAACTGCGGCTTGAACGTATAGCTTGTAAATTCCCTGACATCGTCGGTAAATTCCACCGCCTTGACATTTAACTCATCCTCAATGATTTCGGTATAAAATTTATCCAGCGAGAAATCCGCTTTTACAAACATCTTCGCAATCGGCTGACGATTCTTGATGTTCGCCGTATTTCTGCAGGCACGACCCAAAACAACGGTCTTTAATACCGCATCCATATTCTCTTCGAGCTTCTTATCAATCCACTCATCCTTGCAAACAGGAAAATCGCAGAGGTGCACACTTTCCGGTGCATTTGAATCAATACTGCATACCAGATTACGGTAGATTTCTTCCGCCATGAACGGAATCATCGGTGCAGCGGTCTTACTGATGGTAACAAGTGCGGTATAAAGAGTCATGTAAGCATTGATTTTATCCTGCTCCATTCCCTTTGCCCAGAAACGCTCACGGCCGCGGCGGACATACCAGTTACTCATCTCATCCACGAAATCCTGTAATGCTCTTGCAGCCTCGGGAATGCGATAGTTATTTAAATGATCGTCCGTTTCCTTCACCACCGTGTTCAGACGGGATAAAAGCCATTTATCCATAACGGCAAGCTTGTCATATTCCAATGTATATTTCGTTGCATCAAATTCATCAATATTTGCATAAAGAACGAAGAAAGCATAGGTATTCCAGAGCGTACCCATGAATTTACGCTGTCCTTCCTGCACTGCCTTGCCGTGGAACCGGTTCGGAAGCCATGGTGCGGAATTGATATAGAAGTACCAGCGGATTGCATCGGCGCCGTAAGTTTCAAGCGCTTCAAAAGGATCCACTGCATTGCCCTTACTCTTGCTCATCTTCTGTCCGTTCTCATCCTGCACGTGTCCGAGAACGATAACGTTTTCGTACGGAGCCTTGTTAAATAAAAGCGTGGATTCCGCAAGCAGGGAATAGAACCATCCTCTGGTCTGATCAACAGCCTCGGAAATAAACTGCGCCGGGAACTGCTTTTCAAATAAATCCTTATTCTCAAACGGATAATGATGCTGTGCAAAAGGCATTGCACCGGAGTCAAACCAGCAGTCGATTACTTCCGGAACTCTGTGCATTTCCTTGCCGCAGTCGGGGCAGGGAATAACTACTTCATCGATATACGGACGATGAAGCTCCACCTTGGCATTGTCCGGATTACTTGAAAGTTTGGCAAGCTCCTCCCTGGAACCGACGGAAATCTGTTTTCCGCATTCGCACTCCCAGATATTAAGCGGAGTTCCCCAGTAACGGTTTCTCGAAATCGCCCAGTCCTGAAGGTTTTCCAGCCAGTCACCGAATCTTCCCTTTCCGATGGATTCGGGAATCCAGTGAATGGTATTGTTGTTGGCAATCATGTCATCCTTTACGGCTGTCATTTTGATATACCAGGATTCTCTTGCATAATAAATAAGCGGGGTATCACATCTCCAGCAGTGAGGATAATCATGCTCTGCCTTCGGCGCATCGAATAAAATACCTCTTTCCGCCAGATCCTTTAATACCTCGGGATCGCAGGCTACTGCACCCGCCTCGATTTCCTTCTCGGTCGGTTTGCATCTCATTCCTGCAAATTTGCCGGTTTCCTGCTTCATTTTTCCGGCGCCGTCCACCATCTGGACAAATGGAGCGTCGTATTTGCGTCCGACTCTCGCATCGTCCTCACCGAAGGCCGGTGCGATATGTACGATACCGGTACCGTCGGTCATGGTTACATATTCATCACAATATACGAAGAACGCTTTCTTATGCTGTTTCTCCGTTTCCACGGCAGCACATTCGTAAAGCGGCTCATATTCCTTATATTCAAGGTCGGTTCCCTTGTAGGTTTCAAGGATTTCATATGCCTTGCCGTCCGCCATCGGAGCGTATTTTGCATTCCCTTCCTTATCCTTTGCGCTAAGAAGAGCACCGATTACGGTATCCAAAAGAGCAACCGCCATATAGTAGGTTTTGCCGTCAACAGCCTTCACCTTCGCGTATTCATCGTTCGGGTTTACGCAAAGGCCGATGTTGGAAGGCAGGGTCCACGGCGTGGTGGTCCATGCAAGGAAGTAAGCATCCTCATTTTTTACCTTGAAACGGACGATTGCGGTACGATCCTTGATGGTTTTATAGCCCTGTGCCACTTCCTGTGCGGAGAGCGGGGTTCCGCATCTCGGACAGTAGGGAACTATTTTAAAGCCCTTATACAAAAGGCCTTTGTCCCAGATTTCCTTCAATGCCCACCATTCGGACTCGATATAATCGTCATGATAGGTAACGTAGGGGTCATCCATATCCGCCCAGAATCCGACGGTTCCGGAAAAATCCTCCCACATTCCCTTATATTTCCATACACTTTCCTTACACTGCTTGATGAACGGCTCCAGACCGTATGCTTCGATCTGCTCCTTACCGTCAAGGCCTAAGAGTTTTTCCACTTCAATCTCAACCTTAAGACCATGGGTATCCCAGCCGGCTTTTCTCGGAACCATATATCCCTTCATGGTGCGGTATCTCGGAATCATATCCTTGATAACACGTGTAAGCACGTGTCCTATATGCGGTTTTCCGTTTGCGGTAGGC
>CACZRH010000166.1 GCA_902783455.1 uncultured Lachnospiraceae bacterium
TAAGGTGTTTTGTATGGTGTTCTGGAGAATTCTTTCCAAATCCTCCAGGGTATTCATCTCATTTACGCTCCTTCGCAGAGCAGTTGCGCCCTTCAGACCTGCACTGTACCAGGCGATATGCTGGCGCATTTCGCGAATTGCGGTATATTCACCCTTTTCTTCCACCAGCATCTGTGCGTGGCGGATAATCAGGGCGGACATCTCCGGCCAGGGTGGTTTCGAGGAATTTCCGTTTTTGACTGTATTCCCTAGCGAAAGGTTTTCGGACTCTGCATTCTGAAACTTTGATTGCACTTTCGGGTCGTTTGAAGTAGCTGTTTTTACATATTCCCGGGTCAGTTCCCGGAAAATCCAAGGATTTCCCCGTGCAGCACGACCGATTGCAATCCCGTCACAGCTAGTTACTTCAAACATCTTCCTTGCACTTTCCGCATCTTTCACATCACCGTTTCCGATAACCGGAATGCTGATGCTTTCCTTTACCCTGGCAATTGCCTCCCAGTCGGCAGTACCGGAATAAAACTGCTCCCTCGTTCTGCCATGAACCGTTATCGCCGCAGCACCGTTATCCTCGAGGATTTTTGCTACCTCCACGGCATTGATATGGTCTTGATCAAAGCCTAAACGAATCTTTGCCGTTACCGGTTTCTTTGTAGCGTTGGAAACACATTTCATGATTCGCCCTGCCAGATGCGGATCCTTTAATAAAGCGCTTCCTTCGCCATTTCCCGCCACCTTCGGTACCGGGCAGCCCATGTTGATATCCAGAATCTGAAACGGATATTCCTCCAGCGTTGCCGCAACCTCTCCCATCAGTTCGGGTTCGGAGCCGAAGATCTGAAGCGAGACGATTCCCTCTTCCGGCGCGGTATGGAGCATAGCGTAGGTATTTTTGTTTTTAAAGGAAAGTGCCTTGGCGGAAATCATTTCCGTGCATACCATGCCGGCGCCCATTTCGGCGCATAACACGCGAAAAGGCAGGTCGGTTACGCCTGCCATTGGTGCCAAGATATATGGATTTGGTAGAGAAACACTGCCAATCTGCATCGTGTCTACCCGCTGTTTCTGTTTGTGGTTAATCTTTGTTGCTGTTTGGATTTGTTTGCGATTAATCCGTCGTTTTTTTGTCCTGTCTGTGGTTCTTCTCGTAGATCAGGCGAAGTCCCTCGAGTGTCAGGAACTTATCGTAGATATCGATTTTATCCGTTTCGTCGCTGATGATTTTGCCAAGGCCGCCTGTTGCGACAACCCTGATGTCTTTCAGACCGCTTTCTTCCTTCACCTTTTCGATGATGTATTCCGTCTGGCCGATCTGACCGTAAATCAGTCCGGCCTGCATGGAAGTTACGGTCTCCGTGGCAAGGATGGATGCCGGTTTCTTAATCTCGATTTCCGGCAGCTTTGCAGTATCTTCCCAAAGCGCCTTGGCTGAAATCCGGATGCCCGGTGCGGTAATTCCGACGATAAACGAGCCGTCTTCCGTAATCAGGTCATAGGTGGTTGCGGTTCCGAAATCCAGTACTAAAACCGGTCCGCCGTATTTTTTATGGGCCGCAACTGCATCCACAATACGGTCTGCGCCCAGTTCCCTGGGATTGTCGGTTTTGATTTTGATGCCCGTTTTCGTGCCGGGGCCGACAATTAACGGCTTGTGGCCGATATATCGTTCAATGGCATTAATCAGGGAATGCATTACGTTCGGTACCACGCTTGCAATGCAGACTCCTTTGATTTTTTCCTTTTCAATCTGATTGAGTTTCAAAAGTTCACAGATGCTTAATCCGTATTCGTCCGAAGTCCGGCTGGATTTGGACATCAGCTTGAACATGACGACCATTTTGTCGCCGTCATATACTCCGAAATTCATATTTGTATTTCCGACATCTACTACTAACAGCATATATTTACCTCATTTTTGACACATGGTGACGGGGATGTTGTGTCATTTTTTTTGCCCGCCCGAATGACACTTGGGGACGGGGACGTTGTGTCATTTTTTTAATCATCATCGCCAAGTAAAGAATCAAGCGGCTCCTTTAATACGATTGCCCTATAATATAAGGAAAGCGCCTCAAACATCTCCTGGCGGTTATCGCGGATTTTCTTAATCAACATCCCGGCTGCGATATCATCATAGGTGATGTCTTCTTCCTCCGACATTGTTTCCATGCACAGCTCGCCTTCCTCATCAAAACCGATGGTGAAGATTCCGCCGGCTTCTTCCGTGAAGAGCACGCAGATGATGTGCAGCTCCTCCTGCATGGATTCCGGGATTTTGTCGAAATCCTTATTGAAATAATATTTCTGTTCGTAGGCATTTGCGCCGCATATTACAACTTTTTCCATGATCTGATTTCCTGTTTGGCTTATTGGGGTTTGATTTGCCCTATTTTTCAAAGGCACCGAGGGTTGCTGCCATCATTGCCTTGATGGTATGCATTCTGTTCTCGGCTTCGTCGAAGACTTTGGAATAGGAGGATTCGAATACTTCGTTGGTAACCTCGAGTTCCATCAGCCCGAATTTTTCACCGACTGCCTTTCCGATGGTGGTGTTGCGGTCATGATAGGACGGCAGGCAATGTAAGAAGATTGCATTTTCTGCGGCATTCTTCATCACGTCCATGGTTACGCAGTAAGGACGAAGTGCGTCGATTCTCTCCTGCCATACTTCATCCGGCTCGCCCATGGATACCCAGATGTCCGTATAGATGACATTGGCGCCTTCGGTACCCTTCTTCACATCTTCTTCGAACGTCAGAGTAGCTCCGCTTTCAGCGGCATATTCCTGACACTGCTCAATCAGCTTTTTATTCGGGAAATATGCTCTGGGAGCGCATGCGGTGAAGTGCATGCCCATTTTTGCACATGCAATCATCAGGGAGTTTCCCATATTGTAACGGGCATCGCCCATGTAGGTTAATTTAATGTTGTCCAGGGAACCGAACTGTTCGCGGATGGTAAGTAAATCCGCCAGCATCTGTGTCGGGTGATATTCGTTGGTCAAGCCATTCCAAACCGGCACGTCGGAGTATTTTGCAAGCTCTTCGACGATGTTCTGTCCGTACCCACGGTACTCGATACCGTCAAACATGCGGCTTAAAACCCTTGCGGTATCCGCAATGGATTCCTTCTTTCCGATCTGGCTGCCCGCCGGATCCAAGTATGTAACTTCCATGCCGAGATCGTGTCCCGCTACTTCGAAGGAGCAGCGTGTTCTGGTGGAGGTCTTTTCAAAGATTAATGCGATATTTTTTCCGGGGAGAGCGTCTTTCGTTAATACTCCCTGCTTTTTCTTAGCCTTTAAATCTGCTGCCAAATCCAGCAGATATTCGATTTCTTCTTTGGAATAATCCTTCAGGGTAAGGAAATCTCTTCCTTTTAAACTCACTGCCATGGTGATACCTCCTTGAATTTTTGACACTTAGGGACGGGGATATTGTGTCATTTTTGCCCACCCGTCTGCCCCGGCTTACCAGAAATGACATATGGTGACGGGGACATTGTGTCATTTTAAAAAAGATACTGTTAATTCTATCACAATTCGAACGGGAATGTAACCCCCGCAAATATTGAATAAATAAGGAAAACATCCCAATAAGCCATATAATTGACAGGCAATTCGATAACCATTATAATTAAAGTGCAATATATGTATCGCAATATTATAATTATATTGATAGCAGGTATTAAGTTGCACTTTATATAATTGAGGATAACTACTATGAAAATTAACAAACAACTTTCACCGGAAGCAACCAAAAAAGAAATAGCCAAAAGAATAAAGCAGGACCGCATACTCGCTGGTATTACGCAGGAAAAACTGGCTGATATGGCCATGGTGTCTGTTCGCACCATAAAAAGATTTGAAGCCGGCGAGGAAATAAGTCTGCTCAATTTTATTCGAATCTTAAATGCACTTGATTTGATGGATGGACTTGACGAACTTGTTCCCGACCAGGAGCTTCGTCCTTCTCTTCATATGCCGGAATATAAGCCGAGAAAAAGAGCTTCTGTAAAGAGAGCACCGAAACAGGAATGGAAATGGGGTGACGAGAAATGATAAATGCAGCGGAAATATATCTGTGGGGAACCCGAATAGGAACCGTATGGCAACCCGATAATGATTCATGCGCCAACTTTGAATACGATAAATCTTTTCTTAACAGCGGAATTGAGGTATCCCCGATTATGATGCCGTTATCCGGGAAACTATATCGATTCCCGGAATTATCAAGACTGGATTCTTTTCATGGATTACCGGGACTACTTGCAGATTCACTGCCCGATAAATTCGGAAATGCAGTAATTAACGAATGGCTTCAAAGACATGGGAGAAATCCTGAAAGTTTTACTGCCATAGAACGATTATGCTATACCGGAAAAAGAGGGATGGGTGCTCTTGAATTCATTCCGTCTACCGGACCTGTTGCAGGTGTGAATGAAATAGACGTAAATGAAATGGCAGAATTTGCTTCTGAAATTTTATCCGGGAAAAAAAGTGCGAAATTATCTGACCGCGAATTAAGTCTCGCAAAGCTTATGGAAATTGGTTCTTCTGCCGGAGGAGCAAGAGCAAAGGCCGTTATTGCCTGGAATCAGCAAACAGGCGAAATACATTCCGGACAAACCGAACCGGGAGAAGGGTTCAAGCAGTGGCTGATTAAGTTTGATGGTGTGGACGGAAATGGCGACAGGGGTGTTAAGGATAGTCGGCAGTATACTCGTATCGAATATGCCTATTATCTTATGGCTACCACTGCGGGAATTCAGATGCAGGAATGTCGCCTTTTGAAAAAAGATGATCGATATCATTTTATGACGCTTCGTTATGACCGTAAGGAAGGCGACAAAAAACACGTACAGACATTGGCGGCGCTTAATCATTTTGACTATAATCAGCCGAGAATATGCAGCTATGAGCAATATGCTTCAATTGCCACGAGGCTCAATCCAAGTTTGCAGGAATTGAAACAGTTATATAAGCGAGCCGTATTCAATTGTATCGCAATAAATTGTGATGACCATGTAAAGAATTTTTCTTTTATGATGGATAGAAAAGGCAACTGGAAGATGACGCCCGCTTATGATATTACATTTGCATACAAACCCAATCACCAATGGATAGGCTCTCATCAAATGACGCTCAATGGGAAAAGTTCCGAAATAGAGGTCAAAGATTTGTTGGAATTCGGTCACAACATTGGACTTTCAGAATCTTTTTGCAAAACTTCAATTGACGAAATCGCTAATGTTATAGAGAAATGGATGTCGTTTGCTGCCCAATGCGAAATATCGGAAGAAAGAGCAATGGAAATCGGCAGCATGCTAAACCAAACTAAGAAATGACACATGGTGACGGGGGTATAGTGTCATTTGGGGCAGGAATATAGTGTCATATATGAAGAAAACCCCGGATTATGATATGTACATATCATAATCCGGGGTAAATTCTTGTAGTTATACACACAATTAACAATTAGTAGAATACATGAGCTCCGATGGTAACACCCTCGCGGCCGCCGGATCTTCTGAAGTGGCAAGCATTACCGACATTGGTTGCACCGGTAAGTGCTTCCGCAGCTGCCTGTCTGCAGGAATCGCTGATGTTGCTTGCAAGTGCCTTTGCCAGCATTCCGTTTGAAGCAGGGGAGAACTGTCCGCGCTGA
>CACZRH010000167.1 GCA_902783455.1 uncultured Lachnospiraceae bacterium
ACATCCGCCGGAAGCCAGTTAACCGTATCAAGCTGTTCTGCCGTAAGCCAGCATGCCGCTTCGTGTTCCATCAAAACAGGATTGCCGGCTGCAATTTCACACCAGAAACAATCCATGGATAAATGGAAGGTCGGATAATCATATTCTATTGTTTGAATCAACTGTCCTACAACCGTAGTAATATTTAGTTCTTCTTTGATTTCGCGGACCAGAGCCTGCTGCGGGGTTTCCCCTGATTCAATTTTTCCGCCCGGAAATTCCCATCCGTCCTTATATTCCCCATAACCTCTTTGTGTTGCGAATATCACCGGTTCGCCGTTTTCGTTCACTCCCCGGATTACTGCTGCCACTACTCTTACTGTTTTCATTATTTTCTCTTCCACTGATATTTTTCTAAATCAACTTTTCCGTCAACAACGGTAATTCCTTCAGCTTCCAACAGTTTTGCCTGTGCACCGGCACCGCCGAATGCAAACTCACCGGCAAGCTCTCCCTTGGAATTCACTACCCGAAAACAAGGAATGTGTTCCGGATCCGGATTATTATGAAGCGCATTTCCGACGGCACGAGCCATTTTCCGGTCTCCGGCCTCCTCCGCAACCTGTGCGTAAGTTGCCACATGACCGTAAGGAATTTTCTTTACCGCTTCATAAATTCTCTTAGACGGACTGTTGCTGATTAAATCATAGCTTTCCGCGATCATCATTTTTACATCTTTATCCGGAATGCTTCCGTCAAGTATAATCGTATTCCAATGGTCTTTATTCTGATGATATCCCGGAATTACCGCAGGGTAAATTTTACGCCAGAAAAAAGCCTTCTCCGGATCCACCTTGACATTTAGGTTGACTAAACCGTCCTTTTCATATGTCCAAAGAAAGGCTTTCTTATTTCCCCGATACCGGACCAGCTGCCAGTTTTCGTCATGAAACGGTGCATCCTGATAAGTATCCGGAAAGGACAGACCGTATTGTAACGCTTCTTTTCTTGTTTTCATAAACCTGCCTTTTTGACACATGGTGACGGGGATGTTGTGTCATTTTCGCCGTCTCACGTGTTGACTCATCAACTTGACACTTGGTGACGGGGACATTGTGTCATTTTTCTAACCACTCTCCGCCTTCCACTGCAATAGATTTATTTGCGCTTATATGCGGAATAATCATAGCCTGAAAAGCATGATATAAATCCGGTTTTCCGGGCCAGACGTTTTCCTTCAGACTGTTGTTTTCATCCAGCTGATGATACCAGGAACCGCAGGAAGAATCCAAAACCTTCTCTTCCAAATAGGAAAGATACATTGCATAATCCTTTTGATATTCCTCTTTCCCGGTAACTTTATATAGAACGGCAGAAGTGTTGATTGCCTCTGCCAAAGTCCAATGCATCCGGTCATGTACAACCGGCGTTCCGTCCCAGTCAGTCGTATAAACAAATCCTTCCGCACCGTCCGCATTCCATCCGTCCGATACAGCTCGCTGATACAATTTTTCCGCATCCTTTATAAAATCGGCGCCACCCGCGCCCGGAACAACCCTTCCGTTCTTTTCCTCGCATCCAAATTCGGTAAGAGCCCATTGTGTAATAAGACGCGCCCATTCCATGCCGTGTCCCGGGGTTGCACCGTAAGGTTTAAACGGATCGTCCGGTCTTTCTTTATTCAAATTAAGAATTGGTTTCCAATCGGAAGTATAGTGCTCCGGAAGACGGTAATCATTCTCTTTTGCCCAGACAAGGGTATGCCGGACAATACTGCCGGCACGATCCATGTACTCCCTGTTTCCAAGAATGTCATGAACTGCAAGGAAGGCTTCCACGCTGTGCATATTTGCATTCAGGCCACGATAATCATCGCAAACTTTAAATTCCGTATCCCAAAAATCGCAGGATAATCCGGCCTTCGGATCCCAAAAATATCGGTCGTAAATCTGCATCGCTTCTTTAACAAATTCATCCGCACCTTCAAGCCCTGCTTTTACTGCACTGCATCCGGCAAGAATTACAAATGCATGCGCATAACACTGCTTTCCAGGGAGAATCCATGCCCCGGAAGAATTCCGCATAACACCCGGGTCATCAGGATGCGCAATCCCTGCATACCATCCACCGTTTTCTTTATCCTTAAGCTCTCCCTTCAAACCTAAGAGAGCCGCTTCTGCCAGTTCCCGGCAATCCTTTATCTCGGCCATCGCACCGATACTGTATACATGAAGCATTCTTGCCGTAATCCAGGTTTCTCTCGGTCTGCTTTTGATTGGCATACCGTCACTTCCAAGATAATAGGAACCACCATCCGGAGAAGGAAACTGTTTTCCGAACTCCAAAAGTTTTTCCGCACTATCCTTACAATAGGACACATTGCCTTCGCTGTCCAAAAGAAATCTTTCTTTCAATTTTTATCTCCTCCGTTTGAACAAAAATGCAAATCCGATGGCCAAAAGAATTGCTGCTGCCGAAATTATTGTGTAGATATAATTTTCCTTGGAAATAAAGGAACTGTTTCCACCCATACCCGGGAAGGATCCGCTGCCACCCGGGAATGAACCATTGCCCATATCAGGAAAAGATCCGCTACCACCCGGGAATGAACCATTACCGTCATCGCTGTCCTGATTTTTTTCAGAAGCGTCTTCGTCGCTTTCCGTGGTACTTCCTAAATCGTCTGAATTTCCGGGCCTTCCGCCTCCGAGACCGCCGCTAAAGCCATCAGAATTTCCGGGCCTTCCGCCTCCGGGACCGCCACTAAATCCATCAGAATCTCCGGGCCTTCC